>JALUWE010000486.1 GCA_027019845.1 Anaerolineales bacterium
CCCCTCCCCCCTCCCCCCTCCTCACCCCCGCATCCGCTCCAGCAGCACCATCATCAGAATCCCCAGCAGCACGCGCAGTTCTTCCCGCTCGTCCAGTTGTGCCTTTTTCTCGATGGTAAAACTGCTTTCCAGAAAGGCAGGCTCTTTCTTCACCCGCGCGATCAACGAACCGTCCGGCCGCGTCACCAGATAGACCGGATTGAACACATACCCGGCGAACATGCCCAAGATCGGGATTTCCCCGAACAACGCGTCCGCCACCCTCACCCAGGCGTTTTCCTCCCGGATGGTGGCCGTGATCTGGTCGCCATCGTACAAATCATAGTGTGCCTTCCATAGCGAACGCGCCCCCCGCCGCTTGACCGAACCAAGCTCCGTGCCGTTGCTGTCCCGAAAGCGGTAACGCGCCGAAAAATCGATGATCCGGTCGGCCTTGATGGTGTACAGCGGGCGGGTCTGCTCCCGATCCGCGAAAACCGTGATCGCTTCCTTCAGCTTGAACAACTTTTGCTTGACGTAATACAGCAGTTGCCCGTTGGCGTCCAGCACCGAAATTTGCGGCGCGAGTGCCAGCTTCTTGAATTCGAGTTTGAGGGGATAATTCATTGTCTACCTCCAGAGCCAAAAAGTTTTCCCCTACTTTACAGCATTTCTTGGGCGATTGCAAGGTGGTTGGTGAGTTTATTTGTTGTCGCAGGTCGTGAGTCGTGAATTGTAGAGCGTAATTACCCATCCTTCGACTTCGAGCGGGCTTCGCCCGCCCTCCGCTCAGGATGTAATTACCCAATTACCCAATTACCCAATACCCATCCTTCGACTACGAGCGGCTGCGCCGCCCTCCGCTCAGGATGCAATCCCCAATACCCATTCCCCAATTACCAAAGAACTCTGCGGTAAAGTGCCTTCAGGCGTTATAATCAAAACCCAACGACTGAATGGAGGAAGCACCATGCTCAAGAACGTGTTTGGCCGCCGGGAGGCTGAGGAGCGGGTTCGCCGCGAAGGACGCCTGCCGCCCGGCCAGTCCCTGACCCAGAAGTTCCCCGTGCTGCACTACGGGCCGGTGCCCCGCTTCGACCCCGCTACCTGGGATTTCCGCATCTGGGGCGAGGTGGAAGAAGAATTGCGCTGGACGTGGGACGAGTTCAACCAACTGCCCAAAACCAAAGTGGTGATGGACATCCATTGCGTCACCCGCTGGAGCAAGTTCGACACCGAATGGGAGGGCGTCTCGGTCAAAACTCTGGTGGACGAAGGCATCCTCAAGCTCAAACCCAGCGCGAAATTCACCGTCCAGCACGCGGAATACGGCTACACCACCAACCTGCCCCTCGAAGTGATGTTACAGGACAACTTCCTGCTCGCCACCCACTTCAACGGCGAGCCGCTCACCCCCGACCACGGCTACCCCCTGCGCGCGGTAATCGGCGCCATCCCGGGCCGCGAAGACCTGAAAGCCCCCTACTTCTGGAAAGGCGCCAAATGGATACGCGGCATCGAGTTCACGGCTACCGATCGGCCCGGGTTCTGGGAACAGGCCGGATACCATAACGATGCCGACGTGTGGAAAGAAGAGCGTTTCCGCGGGGGATGGTAGCAGCAAGCCGCCGAGGCTCTCCCCGCCGCGCTGCGGCCTACCGGCGCCCTCCCACGCGGGATGCACCGGGCTGGCGGGCGCGGTGTACCCTCGCCATCACACCTTCCATCGTTATCCGCAATGCGGCCTATCCAATGTCCGTGCCGGGGAACACCGCTGCCCCCTCACGGCCCATACCGGGCGTATACTTGCGTATTGCCCGCGCTGTCGAACGCGACCACCTCGAAAGGCTGGGTTTGCGCGCCCGGCACCTCCATGCCCGGCGAGCCGACCGGCATCCCCGCCACTGCCAACCCGACCACGTCAGGGCGTTCTGCCAGCAAGCGGTTGACCTCAGCAATGGGGACGTGTCCTTCGATAACGTAGCCATCCACGATGGCTGTGTGGCAAGACTGGAGCGTCCGGGGGACCTGGTATTGCTTCTTGATCACGCTCAGGTTGTCGACATTCCTGACCTCGAGCGGATACCCGTTGTCCGCCATGTAATCGATCCAGCCGCCACAACAGCCTCAAGTGGGGTTACGGTAGACCACGAAATCCGGCTGGCTGGCGGAAAGGTCGCCCTCCTCGGGGGTACAGGCGGCCCCAAACGCCAGCAAAAGCAATGCAAGCAAAGCGAATACACTGAATTTTCGCATCTCCTGATTCTCCTCAATAACAGTACTTACGCAGTTGAGACCTCACAGGTCTGCTACCACACGATGCAGGAAGATTTTACCCAAAATCGATTGCATCCGGGCGTCTCCATGCGCTTTGAGACCTGTGAGGTCTGGGTGCGACTTTTCAAGTGCGTAAGTCCTATCAATAAGCGGACGTGAGCGCCGCGGATTTGCCTTCAGTGTAGCCGCTATGCCCTGCGCGCAAAAGGGACATCTGTCCCTTGTTTGTGGTCAAAATGCCCTGTCTTCACACCCCCTACGCAATTGCGCCCCCTTTTCCCTCACGGCACCCAGCGGAACTCCATCTTCGGCGTCAGCACCCACTCGATCAGCGCGTACGGCAGCGCGTCCTGGCCGGAAACGTTCGCCAACCCGCCCAACAGCGACAAGAAGCCGACGTTGCTGGTGTAGCGGATGATGCGCGGCTCGCCGCCGATGATGCCCATTTTGGCGGCCTTGTTGATGGCGTCCTTCTCATACCCCAGCTGGTCCACCAACCCCAGCTCCAACGCCTGCCGGCCAGTGTACACGCGGCCATCGGCCAGCGCGCGCACCGTCTCCGCGTCCATGCCGCGGCCCTCGGCCACGATCTGCACGAACCCCTCATACGTCTCGTCGATCACCCCTTGCCAGTATTCCCGCTCCTCCGGCGTCATGTCGCGGTACAAGCTGCCAAAATCCTTCGAGTCGCCCGAGGTGAATACGTTGAACTCCACCCCGATCTTCTCGAACAGCTCCTCCGCGTTGGGGAACGTGCTGATCACGCCAATCGAACCGACCAGCGAATTGGGGTTGGCGATGAGGTATTCGCCCGCCATGCTGGTGTAATACCCGCCCGAAGCCGCTATCTCCCCCATCAGCACCACAATGGGAAGCTGGGTGTTCTTCAATTCCCGGTAAATCAAATCCGAAGCCACCACCGAGCCGCCGGGGCTGTTCACTTTCAGCAGGATCACCTTCACGTCCGGGTCCTTGGCCGTCTGGCGGATGATTTCGACGGCGTTTTCGGAGGCGGTCAGGGGCGTGCTGTTGAAGGCCGGCGCGCGGCCGCTGATGATCGGCCCGTTGATCTCCACGATGGCGATGGCCGGGCCGGTCAGCGGCCCGGAGACGTGTACCGGCACCGGCGGCCCGGCCGCAGCCGCGCCGCTGCCCAGCGCGCTCATCCCCAAAATGAACATGAAAAAGAAGCCCAGACAGGCTACCACCGGCAGGGTAAAGCCAGTCACCATCCCAATCAGCACCCATAGTGCCGAACGGTTGCCAGTTTTTTCGGGCTTCTCAACGCTTCGATTTTCCATCATACTTCCTTTCTCCTTACTGCATTTCTCCTTACTCCCTGCTCCCTCATTTTACAATCCCATCGTACTCCAGCATTGTGAATTTTACCATGCGGGTCTATAATCTCTCTTGTAAGCGGGCTGTTTCGACGCGGGAAAACCCCGGCCGAACACCCCCTGGAGGAAACCATGACTTTTGCACCCGGCGAAAACGTAGGCCCCTACCGGATCATCGAACAACTCGGACAAGGGGGCATGGCCACCGTGTACAAAGCCTACCACCCCTCCCTGGACCGCTATGTGGCGATCAAGGGAATGCACACCGCCCTGACTCAGGACCCCAACTTCCTGGCGCGCTTCCGCCGCGAAGCCCAGGTGGTCGCCAAGCTGGAACATCCCAACATTGTGCCGGTCTACGACTTCTCCGAACACCAGGGCCAGCCCTATCTGGTGATGAAATTCATCCAGGGGGAGACGCTCAAAGCCCGCCTCAACCGCGGCAGACTCGCGGACCAGGAAATCCTGCAGGTGGTCGAGGCCGTGGGCGCAGCCCTGTCCTACGCGCACGAGCGGGGCATCCTGCACCGCGACATCAAACCCTCCAACGTGCTGCTCGGCGAAGATGGGCGCATCTACCTGACCGACTTCGGGCTGGCGCGCATCGCCCAGGCCGGGGAGTCCACCATGTCCGCCGACATGATGCTCGGCACCCCCCAATACATCTCCCCCGAACAGGCCCTCGGCAAACAAGACCTGGACGAAGGCACCGACATCTACTCGTTCGGCGTCATGCTGTATGAAATGACCGTCGGCCAGGTGCCCTACAGCGCGGACACCCCCTACTCCATCGTCCACGATCACATCTACACCCCCCTGCCCCTGCCGCGCGCGCGCAACACGGAGGTGCCCGAGGCGGTCGAGCGCGTGCTGCTCAAAGCGCTGGCAAAACAGCGTGAAGCGCGCTACCCGGATGTGGCCTCGCTGGTGCGCGCCTTCAAAGATGCTTTCCTGGGAGAACCCTCCCCGGCCCCCGCCGGAGCGAGCACACCCCCGCCGGAGGCCGTACCCGGTGGGGGCGCCACCCCCTCCGGCGCCACGCCCGCTGTGGGACCCGCCGCGCCCACCGAAGTCGCCCCCCGGCGGACGCGGCGCTGGCGCTGGTGGATGATCGTCCCAATCGGGTTGGTGCTGCTGGTGTGCGCGGTGCTCGCGCTGGGCGCGCTAAGCGACGAAACCCCGGACGCAGCCCCCGACACCCCCATCGCACAGGTAGACATCCCCCCGGAACCCACGCAGCCCCCACCAGACCAGCCCCCCGGCCAGCTCCCGCCCGGCACCACCGCGATCGACCAGGCCCTGCAAAACGTCGAACAACACCCTGACGACCCCTTCGCGCGCCTGGAACTGGCCGGCGCCTATTGGGACGCCGGGCAATTCGACGACGCGGTTGCCGCGTTCGAGCAAGCCGTCGAATTGGGCGGAGAAGACATCGACTTCTACCTCGCAGCCGGGGATTTCCTCTTCGACCGCGAGGTCTGGCTCTGGTCAGCCGAAATGTACCTGATCGCCAGCGTGCTCAACGATAACGCCGTGCCGCCACGCGTGCTGCCCAGGCTGGAACGGGCCGCCTTCAACGCGGCCAACGACCCCGACATCACACAATCTGAATTTTTCAACCAGGACCTGCGCCTGCGCGGCCTGACACCTTTTTTCATCCAGACCGTGCGCGCCAGACGCGTGCTGTACTTTGGTGAACCAGAACAAGTACCGCAGATGCTCGAAGAAATCTTCCAGCTGGCGCCGGGCTACCCGCCCGCGCTGTTGCTGGAAGCCGAATTTCAGGCAAAGACCGGTAATCGGGAGGCAGCCCTGGCAATTTTGGAAGACCTGGTGAATGCCGGGACGGGGATCGGATGGGTGCAGGTGCAGGCGCGGGCCTTACTCTTTGAGCTTGAACAATGAGGTGAACCATGCGAACCCCCATCGTTGCCGGAAATTGGAAGATGAACAACACCGCCGCCGAGGCGCGGCGGCTGACGTACGAGCTGCTCACCGATCTACAGGCCGTCCAGGGCGTGGAACGCGTGCTCTGCCCGCCTTTCACCTGCTTGCAGGCGGTCTCGGAGCTGCTCCACGACACAGGAATCGGCCTGGGCGCCCAGAACCTGCACTGGGAGCCGAAAGGCGCGTACACTGGCGAGGTGGCCGCGGCGATGGTGGCCGAGTTCTGCCAGTATGTGATCATCGGCCACTCCGAACGCCGCGCCTATTTCGGCGAAACCGACGAGACGGTCAACAAAAAGGTGCACGCGGCCCTAAACGCCGGGCTGACCCCGATCATCTGCGTGGGCGAGACCCTGGAAGAGAACCAGGCCGGGCAGACCGCCGAGGTCGTCTCCCGGCAGGTGAACGCGGCCCTGCACGGGTTGGAGGCCGGCGCGGTCAGCCGCCTGATCATCGCGTACGAGCCGGTCTGGGCGATTGGCACCGGGCTGGCGGCCACGCCGGAGATCGCCAACCAGGTGATCGCCGATCACGTGCGCGGCCCGATCGCGGCCGCGTTTGGCGATCAGGCCGCGCAGGCCGTGCGTGTGCAGTATGGCGGCTCGGTCAAGCCTGCCAACGCCCGGGCCTTCTTCTCCCAGCCGGACATCGACGGCGGCCTGATCGGCGGCGCAAGCCTGAAGGCCGCGGATTTCATCGCCATCGTGCGCGCCGCAACCGGGTAGCGGTCCATAAAGACGCGCCGGCAGCGTTGGTGGATGTTGCCACCAGCGAAGCGGCTGCCACACTCTGGATTGTAGAGCGTTACCTGGCCGCAAAGACAGAAGTTTCGTCCATCACCAACCACTAGCACAAACACGAATCACGAATGACCAGCCTCGACGGCCTGTGGTGGCTGCTGGCCTCCTTATTGCCCCTGATTTGGCTCCAACGCAGCCTGCACCGTGAGATCATGGCCGTGTTCCTGTTGCTCACCCGCGGCCAGGAGGTATCGATGGTGTTGTTTTCGCTGCTCTTCTTCCCTGGAGTGCTGCTCCACGAACTCAGCCACTGGCTGACAGCCCGGCTGCTGGGGGTGCGCACCGGTCAGGTCTGGCTGCTGCCGGAGCGGATGCCGGATGGCAAGCTGCGCATGGGATACGTGGAGACCGAACGGGCCGACGTGCTGCGCGAGGCCCTGATCGGGTTCGCGCCGCTGCTTTTCGGGGGGGTGTTCGTCGGGTTTGCCGGGCTATACCGGATGCGGCTGGACACGCTGTGGGAGGTGTTGCAAACCGCGCAATGGGGCGCGATGCCCGCAGCCCTGCAAACGTTGAGCACCCAAACCGATTTCTGGCTGTGGTTCTATTTGATCTTTGTGGTCAGCAGCACCATGCTGCCCTCGCTCTCGGACCGTCAGGCGTGGACACCGGTGCTGATTTTTGCCGGGGTGCTGTTAGGGATGGCGTTGTTGGCCGGCGCGGGGCCGTGGCTGTTGGCGAACCTGGCCCCCTGGTTGGATGGCCTGTTGCGCGCCGCGGCGGTGGTCTTCGGCATCAGCGTGGTGGTGCATCTGGCCTTGCTGCTGCCGGTCGTGCTGCTGCGCAAACTGCTGAACCGCGTGACGGGGTTGCAGGTGGCGGGGTGATCGGGAATCGTAAAGCGCAGAGCGTAATTACCCATCCTTCGACTTCAAGCGAACGGAGTTCGGTACGAACTCTCCCCGCCCTCCGCTTAGGATGTAATT
>JALUWE010000487.1 GCA_027019845.1 Anaerolineales bacterium
GTAGATGAGCGTCTGCTCGTAGAGGTCACGGACGAGGAGGAGGGTATCCAGGTCTCCCGTTAGATCGGCAAATGCTTGCAACAGGTCGTTCTTCTCGGCGTTGACTTGATTGTAAGTGATCTCGTCCGTCGTTCCGCTAGCGTCTATCGCCTTCTTTAAGGCTTCCACGGGGTCCCTTAGCGGCCACAATTGCGCTATGACTTCGCAGGCTATCCGCTCCTCCGAGGACATTTCACCGGCTTGACTTTTGGAGCCGCTTCTACTCAAGACGAAGAGAGCCATAGCGTATACGCCTTGGGTTTGTAGAACGCCGAGGGCTTTTGTAACAAAAATGTCAACTTCTTTCGGCTCTACCTTCTTCTCTCTCTTGACTTCCTGCCCAATGACCTGATTGATTTGTTGGGCGGTCCTGGCTGCCAGGTAATCGAGTGTGGGCCACGGTTTCGTCATTGCTGCACCTCCCAGCTACGTACCCGTCCAAATCCCCGGGTGCCCATGCCGCCGATGCCCAGGTGCTCGGCCCACTCCAAGCCGGCGGTGATGACGTCGGCCGGCCCTTCCTCTTGGTTCTGGCCTTGTCTCTGCTTTCGCCAACCCTCACCGGGATGAGGCAAGGACTGCTGCTCATACAGGAGCAAGTCCTCATCAACCCAGCCCAGAGCCTTCTGTCTGGCGTTTTCGAATGCTTGCTCTTTGTCCTTTTCCTTCCACAATCCCCATTGCTTGAGCAACTTCGTCGCGGACTGCTTGTCGCTTTGTAGCGTCTTTTGCCATTCCTGCAGCCGTGGTTTGGTTGGAAACCCCTCCCGGTAGTCATCCACCACCACATCCATCCACAGGAACGTCGCCCGCGGAATGGCCTCGTGGGTGAAAAGGGCGCCTTCCTCCGCCGCGCCGGTATCCGGGTTGATGCTCACCGAGGTGCGCACCTCCAAGTTGCTGTTCACCACCTGGGAGAAGAGTTTGTCGGAGATGAGGACGATGCGCTCCTTGACGGTATCGTGGACCTCGGACGGGAGGTCGTTCAGGGCCAGTTCCCCCTCTTTCTCCACCATCAGCCAGCCTAGGTTGAGATAGTTCTGATCGGTGATGCCCTGCCATTTGGCTTTGTCGTTGTCCACCTCCTGCTCCTCGATGCCGAAATCGGCCAAGGCGGAGGGGCTGGTGATCCACACCGGCCCGGCCATCGAGTAGACGGGGAACAGCAGCAGCCGGGCATCGCCGATGGAGACGACACCAGAGTAAGAGCGCTCGCCGGTGATCGCCCCGAAGGTGTAGCAGATGGGGCAGGTGGGTTGGGCGCAGTGGCCTTCCCGACCTTCTCGGGGTTGTCCCTGGCCGGCGCAGCGGGGCTTGCCGTACCGGCGGGCAGCGTACTGACGGATGGCCCCGCTAAGGGAGGTTCCCGGTATTTTGGGCAGCTTCGTCCCCGGCTCGCGGACGATGCTCAGGTCCACCCGGCCCAGGCGGGCGCCGCCGGTGCCGATGTGGACGGGGTCCAGGGTCATCAGCAGGTAACGGTGCGTGCTAAA
>JALUWE010000488.1 GCA_027019845.1 Anaerolineales bacterium
CACGAAGAGGATGGGCCAGTAGAGCAGCGCGGACAGCGGATAACGAAATCCGTTGGCGGTCCAGGCGTCCACCGAAGTGGTCAGCCCGCGCAGCAGCACGGGAATGGCGCCCCAGCACAGCACGACGGCAACGGCGGCAGCCGAGCCGCCCAGATCGAAGGTAGACTTGCCAGTGGGATGTCGGATGGTTGGATCTCCTGGAGCTTTGTATCCGTTGTTGGCGATTTGGATGGCATTGGGGCACGGATGATCGTAAACGCGAAGCGTGAGCGAGGGTCGAGCAGGAAACCCGAATCCCCTCGCGGGTGCTTCGCGCTTGCGATTCTTGTGCTCCACAGTAGGTTTCAAAGACGTTCACCGCAGCGGTTTGCGGTGTTCCCCCTTCACGCTTCGCCTCTACCGATTGGCTGCAACTGCCCGGCGCGCGAGCGCATGATACGCTGCGCGCGCACCGCTGCCAGCGCTCAGAACCGTGGGGGATGCCGAGGACGCGGCGATCGCGGATACACCCGATACGCCGTGATGCGCTCCGTCCCCGGTCGCACCGTGGTGACGCGCGGACGGAGCACCTCCATCTTTTCAAGCACCGCAGCGATGGCCAGCCCGGCCACGAATCCGCCGATGTGCGCCCACCAGGCGACCCCCGTGGTCTGGCTGGATGTGATGGAAAACATGCCCTGGAAGAACTGGAGCAGGAACCAGAAGCCCAGGAACAGCGGCGCCGGCAGCACCAGCATTTCGAAAAAAAAGAAGATGGGGATCAATGCCAGCACCTGGGCGCGAGGATACAACAAGAAATAAGCCCCCATGACGCCCGCGATGGCACCGCTTGCACCAATCGTGGGGACCGTGGAATCCGGATTGGCTGCCAGGTGGGCGGCGCTGGCTGCCACGCCACAGCCCAGATAAAACGCTAGATACCCGAGGTGTCCAAAGCGATCCTCGACGTTATCGCCGAAAATGAACAAGAACCACATGTTGCCCAGGAAATGCATCCAGCCGCCGTGCAGGAACGTGCAGCTCAACAGGGTCAGCCATTCCGGGACGGCGGCAGGCTCGATCGGACGCGCCACCTCCTCCACCTGAACCCCCAACCATGTCTGGACAAGGCGCCGCTCGTGCACCACGATCGGCCGGTCCGGATGCAGCACTCGCCTGGGAATCATTCCAAAACGTTCGACCAATCCGCCCGTCTGGCCTTTTTCGCCCAGTTGCACCAGGAACGCCAGCGCGCAAAGGGCAATCATGGCATAATTGACCACGGGCGTGGTGCGCGAAGGGATATTGTCTCGTAACGGGATCATCCGGCCACTTTCGAATCGACCAACCAGCCCTGCCGGGCCGAACGGGCCTGTGCGCCAGACGTCATTGTTCGCGGTCGGCGGATTTTATCAACGGGGGGCGACGGATGAAGTTGAGCTTTCTCGGAGCCAATCGCCAGGTCACCGGCTCGCGCTACTGCCTGGAGGCCGGTGGGTCGAAGATCATGATCGATTGCGGGCTCGTCCAGGAACGGCACTATCTG
>JALUWE010000489.1 GCA_027019845.1 Anaerolineales bacterium
GAAGTAAGGAGTAAGAAGTAGGGAGTAGGGAGTAGGGAGCAGGGAGCAGGCTTCCAACGTTCAACGTTCCCACCACTCAACGGACGAACCACCCATGCCCCACCTCACCGACCCAACCCTCAACGAATACCTGGACAACGCCCTCGAAGCCCGCGTCCGCGCGCAGGTGGAAACCCACCTGAGGCAGTGCGACGATTGCCGGGCACGGCTTGAGTCGCTCCAGAGCCTTTTCGCCGCCCTCGACGCCCTGCCCGAACTCGAATTGGCGCACGACCTGAGCGCGGGCGTGCTGGAGGCCGTGCGCCCGCCCGCGCCCGCGGCGTTCACCTGGCGTCTGGCCGCCGGGCTGCAAACCGCGTTCGCCCTGCTGCTAATCGCCATCGCATTGCCGCTGGTGCTCCAAAGCCAGCCCGCCCAGATCATCCGCCTCTCCTGGCAGCAAGCCCTCAGCCAGGGACAGCAATCGCTCCTCTTACTGGCCGCCCGAGGCACCAACCTGCTGCAAACTCTGGCCGATCTGCTGGCACAATACCGCTCCCTCCCCACAAGCCTGCCGGATTTGCCCGTTTCCCCGGTGGCAATATGGCCGCTGCTGATCGCCACGGGCCTGCTGTGGCTGCTGGGCAACGGTTTGTTGCTGCGCGCCCGGGTTGTTCGTGAAAGGTAGGCAAGGTACACAGTTAGACAAGTCCGACAAGTTAGACAAGTCCGACAAGTTAGACAAGTTAGACAGGTAGACAGGTACACAGGTACACAGGTACACAGGTACACAGGTAGACAAACCCGACAAGTTAGACAAGTCAGACAAGCCCAACAAGTCAGACCAGTTAGACAAGTCAGACAAGTCAGACAAGTCAGACAAATCAGACAGGTACAAACGCAAAGCACACCGCACGTAACAAGGAGAAATGTATGAGCGAAGCACTTGGCATTCTGCTGATCGTTTCCGGTGGAGCGCTCACCCTGACCGCGCTCTTCGCCGTAACCAATGCCCTGTTCCCCCAACGCTGCGCCCAAACCCGCCTGGCCGCCGAGTCCATGCCGGGCCGTGCCTTCCTGATCGGGCTGGTCAACGCCCTGTTCCTGGCCGCGCTGGTCCTCGGCTTCATCGCGCTGTCCGAAGCAACCGGTTGGGACATTTTCGTCATACCGGCAGTTGCCATCCTGGCGGTGCTCACCGTTGGCGTGGCCTTCGGCCTGACGGGGGTGACACAATTGATCGGGGACCGCCTGTTCCCGGAACGCGGCGCGTTGCAACGCGCGGCCTGGGGCACGCTCAGCCTGTATTTCGCCAGCCTGACGCCCTTCGTGGGCTGGTTTGGCGTGCTGGGTTACACCGCGTTGCTGGGCCTGGGCGCATTCATCCTCAGCTTCTTTCGCGTCAACCCGCTGCCGGAATCGGTCGGGGAGGATGTATAATACGCGGGTATCACCGCGCTCTTTCCTTTTCCGATTCGATCCCAGGAGCAGAAAATGTACCAGACCGATCAATACGAAGGCATGTTGGCCGAAACCATCACCATACCCGGCGCCAACGGGGAGATGATCAACGCCTACTTCGCCCGCCCGACCGGGCCGGGACCGTTTCCGGGCATGGTGGTCATCCACCATTTTCCTGGCTGGGATGAGTGGTACCGGGAAGCCACCCGCAAATTCGCCCATCACGGCTACGCAGCCTTGTCCCCCAACCTGTATTTCCGCGTCGGGCACGGCACCCCCGAGGACGTAGCCGCCAAAGTGCGCGCCCAGGGCGGCATCCCGGACGACACCGCGGTCGGCGACATCGCGGGGGCGATGAAATACCTGCGCTCCCTGCCGACCAACAACGGCAAGGTGGGCGTGTTCGGCACCTGTTCGGGAGGACGCCACGCCTATTTGGCGGCCTGCCGCGTAAAGGGGTTCGACGCGGTGGTGGATTGCTGGGGGGGCAACGTGGTGGTTCCCGAGGAGAGACTCACGCCCAATTACCCGGTCGCGCCCGTCGATTACACCAAAGATCTGTCATGCCCTGTGCTGGGTTTGTTTGGCGAGGAAGACAGCAGCCCGTCGCCCGAACAGGTCGCTATTCACGAAGCAGAACTGAAAAAACACGGCAAAACCTATGAATTTCACATGTATCCCGCCGCGGGGCATGGCTTTTTCTACTACCACCGCCCCTCCTACCGTCAGGCGCAGGCCGTGGACGGCTGGGAGAAGATATGGGCGTTTCTGGAAAAATACCTGAGCGCGTAGGAGAGCGAAGATGTGTACCATGATCGTCCAACAGGTGAAAATCGAAGGCAGCGGCAAAGGGAAGAGCGGATGGTTCAAACTGGAGCAGGCCCACGTCTCCTACGACCACCCGTTCAACGCGCCGCTGGACCACGCCCTGAACATCGATTTCGTCAACGAAGCGCAGGGGCCGGGCGCGCGCGTGGCCGTAGAACTCAGCGCGGAGGCCGCCCGCGCGCTGGCAGACACCATTCTTTCCGTCCTGGAGCAGGCCGAGGCAGGCGGGCATATTTCCTGACCTCCCTCCCCACGCACAACCCCACAAGCCCGGCGACCGCCGGGTTTTTTCTTTCCCCGCGCAACATTCGCCCCACCCCGGCTGTATAACCACATAGGAAGCAGGTGTTTTGTCAGTGTTCAGTGTTCAGTGTTCAGTGTTCAGTTTTCAGTGTTCAGTGTTCAGTATTCAGTGTCCCCAGTGCTCCCAGTGTCCCCAGTGTTCCCCAGTGCTCCCAGTGCCCCCAGTGTTCAGTGTACTCAGCACCTTCAGCGCTTCAGCGTTCCGAGAGGTGCGGTGTGCTCAGTGTTCAGTATTCAGTATTCAGTGTCCCCAGTGCCCCCAGTGCTCAGTGTACTCAGCACCTTCAGCGCTTCAGCGTTCCGAGAGGTGCGGTGTGCTCAGTGTTCAGTATTCAGTATTCAGTGCCCCCAGTGCTCCCAGTTTTCAGTGTACTCAGCACCTTCAGCGCTTCAGCGTTCCGATACCCTATCCCCACCCCTTCGACTTCGCTCAGGGCAAGCCCCCATCCTTCGACTACAGGCTCACTCCATTCGCCCTCCGCTCAGGATGCAATACCCAATTACCCAATTACCCAATTACCCAATTACTCAATTACCCAATTACCCAATTACTCAATTACCCAATTACCCAATTACCAATTACCCAATTACCAATTACCCAATAACCAATCCCCCCCCAACTCGACCTCAAAACGCCAAGGAGTCCCCCATGTCCGACATCATCGCCATTTTCGGCATTCTGTTCATCACCAGCCTGGCCTTTCCGGGTATGTTGGCTGCCTGGTGGCTGCTGTTCCCCAAACTGGTGGAGCGCGCCCGCCTGCGTGTCGAGCACACCCCCTGGAAAACCTTCGCCATGGGCCTGGCCGGTCTGTTTCTGGCCGCCCTCCCCATCTTCATCCTGCTCTCGTTGGAGATCGGGCCGGCGCAATTTCTGGGCTGGGCCGGCATCTTCGGCCTGCTGGCCTTTGCCACGCTGGGCGCCGCCGGCATCGCCGCGCAGATGGGCGCGCAAATCGCCGCGCGCGCCGGCAACGAAATCTCCCCGGCCAAAGCCTTTGTTCTGGGCGCGGTGGCGTTCGAGCTGGCCGCGGCCTTCCCGGTGCTCGGCTGGCTGATCGTCGCGCCGCTCTGGATCGTGACCTCCCTGGGCGCGGCCCTCTTCGCCCTGCTGCGCTGGACACCGCGGCCCAAACCCCACACCCCTCCCATCCCGCGGGTAGAGAATACCTTGCAGGTGGAAAGCTGAACGTTGGAAGTTTAAGTGTCTATCCGAAAAACATCGTTGTGATGTCATTGCGAGCACCGAAGGGGCGAAGCAATCCCCTACATCGTGGAGGAGATTGCTTCCCCCACGCTACGCTCGGGGCAGGCGGCGGGCAAAGTTTACACTGAACAAAATGAAGTGCCCGCCTCGCAATGACGCCACAGAATGAACTGCGTAAGTCCTGAACTCAAACGCAAAACTCGAATCCCATGCTCTCACGCCGTGACTTCCTCAAACTGGCCGGTCTGGTGGCCGCGGGCGCCACACTCTCCGCGTGCCAGCCGCTCTACGCCCAGATCGGCGGCCCGGTCGAAACGCTCTCCTCCTCTCCTCTTTCCCCGCTCCCCCTGCCCCACTACGCGGCCCTCAACCGCCTGACCTTCGGACCGCGGTGGAGCGAACGCCAGCGCGTTGCAGACATCGGCCTGGCCGCCTGGATCGAAGAACAGCTCGCGCCCGGCGCCATCGACGACGGCCCCCTGGACTGGCGAATGCGCGATTTCGACATCCTGCAACTCGACGCAGCCACCCTGGCCGAACTGGGCAATCTGCTGTTCGACAACATCCAGCCCGAAAATGTGCTCCAACCCTTCCGGCAGGCCACCCTGTTGCGCCAGGTGTATTCCCGCCGCCAGTTATACGAAGTCATGGTCGAATTCTGGAGCGATCACTTCAATATCTCGGTGGACAAAGGCGACTGCTGGTACCTCAAAGTGGTGGACGACCGCGAAGTCATCCGCCCGCACGCGCTGGGCAAGTTCCGCGATTTGCTGATGGCCTCCGCGCGCTCGCCTGCCATGCTGGTCTACCTGGACAACCAGGCCAACCGGGCCGGCGCGCCCAACGAAAATTACGCCCGCGAGGTGATGGAACTGCACACCCTGGGCGTGGATGGCGGCTACACACAACGAGACGTGATGGAACTGGCGCGCTGCCTGACCGGTTGGACCGTGCGCGACGGCATCCGCCGCGGCACCTTCACCTTCGACCCCGCCATCCACGACCCCGGCTCCAAGACCGTGCTCGGAATGCGCATCCCGCCCGGTGGCATGGAGGAGGCCGAATCCGTGCTGGACATGCTCGCCACCCATCCCGCCACCGCGCAGCGCATCGCCACCAAACTGGCGCGGCGCTTCATCGCCGACGACCCGCCCCGCGCGCTGGTGGCCCGCGCCGCGGACGTTTTCCTCCAAACCGGCGGCGACATCCAGGCCGTGCTGCGCACCATCCTGTTCGATGGCCTGCTGCCCGCGGCCGCTTCCCTGCCCCCCAAATTCAAACGCCCGGTCAACTTCCTGGTCTCCGCGCTGCGCTCGCTGAACGCGGAAACCGACGGGGGCGCGCCCCTTCAGCAGGCCCTCAGCCGCATGGGGCAGGCCTACTACGCCTGGCCGACCCCGGACGGGCCGCCGGACACCACCAGCGAATGGCAGGGCAACCTGCTGTACCGCTGGAAATTCGCCCTCGCGCTGGCGCGCAACGAACTCAAAGGCACAAAGCTGGACATGGAGGGCCTGATCGAGGCCAGCGGAGGGCGCCAGCTCGAGGAGGTGTTGGCCTGGGCCAGCCGGCTGCTGATCGGGGCGCGGCTCCCTGACGGGGTACGCGCAAACCTGGTCGCCGCGCTGCGGGCCGCCGGGGCCAGCGACACGCCCGAGGCCGCCCCCGTGATCGTGGCGGGGTTGATCGCCTCCCCTGCGTTTCAATGGAGGTAGTGTGAAAAACTTCTTTCAGCGTTTTGTTTTTGTGTTCCTCTCTGCACTCATTCCGCCCTTTTTTCCACAAAAAGCCGCGTTAAACAGGCAACTTGCGAAAAGGAATTTCATGTCGAAACAATGGCCGGGTTGTAGATTATCTCCTCTGTAGCCCAGGCTGCGTATCGTAAAGCCTGCTGAATGTCTTCCAATTCTAAATCCGGATACTCTGCAATGATTTCCTCAGGCGTCATACCATTGGCAATGAGATTGACTATCAGCGAAACCGAAATCCGCATCCCTCGTATGCACGCTTTTCCACCGAGAATATCGGGATTCGATGTGATTCGATCAAAACCGAACATATTTGCCTCACATTCGGATAACAAGTTTCAGGAGTAATGCTTTTCCAAGTGTACGGCACAAACGAGCACTTGTCAACGAAACAAATAAGACGGCTCGCAATTGCAGGTATTACAAAAATGAAAGCCGCTCGCGCGGCTGCTCAATCCACACCCAGGAGCGTATATGTCCACCCTGACTCGACGAGAATTCCTCACCGCGGCTCTGACCCAACCCTGGAAAGTGGCCTGGCCGGCCTGGATGCCGCGGCTGGCCTTCGCGCCCGCACAGACCGCGCCGCGCGGGGATGTGCTCGTGGTCGTGTTCCTGCGCGGCGCGGCAGACGTGCTCAACATGCTCGTGCCCCACGGGGAAGAGGCGTACTACAAACTGCGCCCCACCCTGAGCATCCCGCGGCCCGACGACCCGCGCGCCCCGCTCGGGGAGCGCACCTTCGACCTGGACGGCTTCTTCGGGCTGCACCCCGCGCTCAGGCCGCTGCTGCCCGCGTGGCAGGCCGGGCACCTGGCCCCCATCCACGCGGTGGGCGCGCCGGACGAATCGCGCTCCCACTTCCGCGCCATGGAGCTGATGGAACGCGGGGTGGACGACGAAAACGGCCCGGCCACCGGCTGGATTGGCCGCCACCTTGCCACGCTCGACACCGGCAACAACTCCCCCTTGCGCGCCATCGGCCTGGGGGAGAAGACCCAACGCAGCCTGCGCGGCCCGATACCGGTCTCCGCGCTGCGCTCGATTGCCGATTTTCACCTGGGCGGCGATTTGCAGGCCGTGGCGCAGATGCAATCCGCGCTGGCCGCGCTGTACAGCGAGCAGGACTCGCTCGGCCAACTGGGCCGCGAGACGCTCAAAATCCTGGACACGCTGGAGGCCCTGAACCCGCGAGCATACCAACCGGCCAACGAGGCCCGCTACCCCGAATCCGACTTCGGCAACGGCCTGCGCCAGATCGCCATGCTGGTCAAGGCCGAGGTCGGGCTGGAGGTGGCCGCTATCGACGTGGGCGGCTGGGACACGCACTTCGCGCAGGGCAGCACCGGCGGCCAGATGGCACGCCTGCTGGCCGATCTCGGGGAGGGGCTGGCCGCGTTCCACGCCGACCTGATCGAGCACGCCGGACGCCTGACCGTGGTGGTCATGTCCGAGTTCGGGCGCCGCGCCTATGAGAACGCCAGCCTGGGCACGGACCACGGCCACGGCAGCGCGATGCTGCTGATGGGCGGTAATGTGGCGGGCGGCAAGGTACACGGCATCTGGCCGGGGCTGGAGGAGGGGCAGTTGTTCGGCCCCGGTGATCTGGCAGTGACGATTGATTACCGCGATGTGTTGGGGGAGGTGCTGGCAAAACGGATGAACAACCCCGCGTTGGGGGCGGTGTTCCC
>JALUWE010000490.1 GCA_027019845.1 Anaerolineales bacterium
CCTAATAATACCCGAAAATAGAGCCAGATTTTCCAGACGACAAAGGCCGGGGCATACACCAGGGCCTGGTAAATTTTGGGAGGAGCCTGTGCCAATTTGAGGCTGGCCAACGCATAAATGATTTCTCCAGCCAGGATTCCGGTTCCCAAGATGATGTTTGCCCATTTCAGGCCTTGCACCTGGGGCGCGGGCAGCAAGATGGCTGCGCTCAGCAGCACGCCACTCAACGCGAGCAGCATGGAAAAGGGCGGGATCACGTGTTCCATCGCGGCATCCAGATAGAGAAAAGCGCGGCCAGGCCGGTTGTTGAGGCCGGAGAACATTTTTTTGAGCAGTTGGGGTACGTATTGGCGCGCCATTTGCAGCCTGCCGCGTTCCCAGCGCACGTTTTGCGTCTGCGCGCCGGATAGGGTGGCGGGCATTTCGGCCTGTACCACTGCGTCCGGGGCAAACGTCACTCGTTTGCCGTTCAAAACCAGTGCCATGTGAAATTCGATGTCTTCGGTGAGATGGGCTGTCCACTGGTGTTCTTTCATTACGTGCGCGGCGAAAACCATGCCGTTGCCTTTCAAGCCGACCGAGCCGCCGAGCACGGTTCTGCCCAACGGCCTCAAATAATGCACCGCGGCCAGGGCCGCGTAACGCAGACTGACCGCCCAGGATCGGTCCGGGTTTCGTACCGCGTAGTAGGATTGGATGACCTCTTCCCCGCTAGCCAGGCGCGCGTCCATCACCCGCAAAAAATTGGGGGACACAACGGTATCCGCGTCGAGGACCACCACCGCATCGTGCGGCTCCCCGGCATCCCACAGACGCTGTAACAGCCACTGGAGCGCGTATCCCTTGCCCCGCCGGGTGAGGTCGCTCCGTTCGTGGACGACCGCCCCTCCCTGACGCGCCACTTCAGCGGTCCGGTCGGTGCAGTTATCGGCCACCACGTGAACCGTGTACAATGATGCGGGGTAGTCCAGTGCTTGCAGGCTCTCCAGCAATCCCGGCAGCAGGTTCTCCTCGTTGTGCGCGGGAACCAGAATGAGAAAACGGTGCGCAGGTTGGCCGCGGTGTACAGGTGTGTGTTTTTTAGCCCTGGTTGCTGCAAATGTCAAAAGCAGCAAATAACACACCATCGCTGCGATCAAAATCTGTGCCGCCAGTAACAAGATTTGAAACCCAAACATCATGCTTCATTCTCCACAAGGTTTTTCCCCTGATGTTCTGAAAGGCAAAATATCGAAAATCGTTGCCTCTCTGCGGCTTTGCGACTCTGCACTGAAAACCAGTCTCTCTGTTTTTCGGATATACACTGTAAGTATAACAATTGGGCAATAGAAATGTCCAAAGGATGCCGCCGAGGGGAATAATGTAAAAGTACTATCGCTGCGCCCGCCGCGCCGGCCATGCGAGAGATGGCCTTGTACGTTGAAGATTATCGTGTCAAACGTCGAAATGTCACCCAAATTCTTGACAAATCCTTCAATAAGGATATAATTGCCGCCAATAATATTTTTGAAATTTGTC
>JALUWE010000491.1 GCA_027019845.1 Anaerolineales bacterium
GTTCCTGTTCCGACCAGTTCACGACCCGGACACCATCGTAGTCCAGGGCGGCATCGGCGAGGCCGGCCAGGAGCGGGGTCAGGCGTGTCTGGTAGAGGGTATGAATGCTGCCGTCGTCGCGGCGCAGACGGATTTGCGCCGCGATCTGGCCTTGAATCGAACAGTAGCGGCCGCCGAGCACGGTAAAACCGGCATTGCGCAGCCGTTGTGGCGCCCGCAGGGGGAAATCAAGCTTGATCATGGCCTGACGCAACCGTTCGAAGTTGCCGAAGGGGAATTCCAGATCCAGGGATTTGTTGTGATTCAGGGCGATCTCGCGGGCGGTTCGTTCGGCAAGCGGCAGGCTGTGGTCGCGCTCAGGGGCCGCGAAGATCAAAACGATCACCACAGCGGCCAGCGCCGCGGCGAGGATAGGGCGACGCCAGGCGGGAGCGCGCATCGGTGGACCGGCGCGGGTGGTTAGCCGTTCCACCAGTTCAGGCCGCGCTGTGATGGCGTCATAGTACTGTCGCAACTCATCTTTGAGGGATCGCGGGGTCATGATCGGATCTCCCGGTAGACCGTTTCCAGACGTTCTCTGAGTTTGAGCTTGGTCCGGTGCAGCAAGCTCAGTACCGTGCCACGGGCCCGGTTGGTCAGCTCACCGATTTCCTGGGCGGTGTATCCCTCGATGGCCCAGAGAAACAGCAGCTCCCGCTCCAGAGGTTGCAGTTCACCCAGTGCGGTACCGAGGCTTCCCCAATCGGCAATGAACAGTTCGTCGGCGGTTCTCTCATCAGCCAGTTCCTCTGTTTGCGGGGCATCGAGGTCCACCAGGGTGAGGCGTTTTGCGCGTTGGCAATGGTTCAGAAACCGGGTCCGGATCGCGCAGAACAGGTATGGGCGCCGCTGGTGTCCGCCCGCTCGCAGCATCGCCTCCCAGGCATCCTGCAGCAGGTCCTCTGCTGCAGGACGGTCGTGCGTCAAGGCAAAGGCGTAGCGGTATCCCGCCGTGGCCAGTTCGTGCAGGTCGGTATCGCGGCGGTTGCGGGTCGTCACTCAGCTTTCTTCGAGGTGATAGGCGCGTTTTTTGCCGTCGATGGCGTGAACAATGGCCTGAGTCGTTTTCAGTATGTCGGCGCTTTGGCGCACCATGAAGTCGATATCGATCTTGCGGCCGTTCTGATCCCGGAAGTCCGCGCAACTGACATAGAAAGCGCCTTTTTTGACAATGCCGTCATGGAGTTCGTCCAGGGTCAGTTTCAGAAGTTTGCCGCCGACAGCGTCGTAGTAGTGGAACGCGCCATCGAGCGTGTTGGCGTTGATAAACTGCTTCATGCTTTGTTGAATATTTTCGCGCAGCGCACCTTGAATGCCGGGGTCATCGGCGGCCATCGTCCCGGCCGGGGACAGGAACGCCGCGCTGACGAGCAGTGATTTGAGAGCTTGATTCATGGTTGATCTCCAATAAAAGCAGTAAGTTATGATTTTTCCCCGCGTCGGCGCCGTGTCGCGCAAGGGGATGTCCTACTACATG
>JALUWE010000492.1 GCA_027019845.1 Anaerolineales bacterium
TGGCCCCGATCCGGGAACTCACCCGGGCCGGGGGGTGGGTGTTGCTGCTCGGCGTGACCCACACCGTCAACACCAGCATCCACTACGCCGAGAAACTGGCCGGTCGCAAGCAGTTCGTCCGCTGGGCGCTCACCCCGACCGGGGTGCGCGAGTGCCCGGGTTTTCCGGGCTGTTCGGACGGGTTCGACGCGCTGAAGCCGTACACCGAAGAGATCACGCGAAAACGCCAGATTGGCGCGGCGCGCCTCCAGGCTATCCCGCTGTCTCCCATGATCGCCATAGCGCGTAAATTGGTCGAAGAAAATCCGGCAGCCCTGCTGTGCCACCGCCTGCAATGCCCGCGCTGCAATGCTATCCGCGCCGGAGTGAACACCGCGCGCGCTCCAGGGCTTCCCGATGGGTGATCTGGTCCGGAAACTGGCAGGAAGATTGTCTTCCTTGATTAGCGAGGAGCGGCGGGGCCACGTGCGGCGGGTGCTTTTCGACGAGATGCAGCCCGACTTCGACTATTTCCTGCTGGTGCTGCTGGCCAGTGTGATCGCCACCGAAGGGCTGCTGATCGACTCCCCCACCACGATCATCGGGGCCATGCTGGTGGCGCCGATGATGTCCCCGATCATTGGGTTGGGTCTCTCGTCGCTGAGCGGGGACGCACGCATGGTGCGCCGGGCCGCTACCGGGCTGGCGGAGGGAGCCATCCTGGCGGTGGTGCTCTCCGCGGTGGTCACCTGGTTCAACACCCAATTCCCATTTTTTTACTTCGATCCACAAGACCTGCCCGCCACCGTGCTGGTCAATACGCGGCCAGGCCCTATCGATCTGATCATCGCGCTGGCGGGCGGATTGGCCGCGGCCTTTGCGCGCGCCATGCCCCAGATCAACGCCGCGCTGCCTGGGGTGGCCATCGCCACCGCGCTCATGCCGCCGCTGTGTACCATTGGGGTGGGCATCGCCTCTGGCCGCTGGGATGTGGCTGGCGGCGCGTTCTTGCTGTTTCTCACCAACGCCATTACCATCGCGTTTTCGTCCACGTTGGTGTTTTCCGCGCTGGGTTTCAGCCCGCGCACACTCGCCCAGGAGAAGAGCAATCCGCGCCGCACTCTGATCGTTTCCGGGATTTTGACCGCCGGTCTGCTCATTCCGCTCACCTACCTGAGCGTGCGTTTCGTGCAGGAGGCACAGAACAACCGCCGTATCAACGAAGTGGTCACCGCACAGGTAGCCCGTCGCGGCGCGGAACTGGTCTCCCTCAACGCGCAACAGGACGGCGACACGCTGCTGCTCGACATCACCTTACGCACCCCACAACTGCTCGTCCACACGGACAGCCTGGAGCTGCAAAACGACATCTCGGTGCAACTGCAACAACCGGTCGAGTTGGTGCTCGATCAGGTACAGGCCTTTGAATTGGACCCGAAAATCCCGCCCACCTTTACGCTCACACCGACCGCATCCCACACCCCCACCCTGCCCCCCTCCAACACCCCCGGCCCCAGCCCTACACCCGTCAGCAC
>JALUWE010000493.1 GCA_027019845.1 Anaerolineales bacterium
GATCTCCACGTGCCCAGTAACCTGATCGAACATGTGGAAGACGTACATCTGATGATGGAGCACCTGATTACCAAACTCCTGCGAGAAAAAGCGCAGACGGAGGCGGCCCCCATTGGGCAGCCGGCCTCTGTACCTGTGCTTGTAGACGTGTAGGGTTGCGCTTATCTTCCGCGGGGGTGGTGAACTACCGGGTTCATGCACGCAGGTCGAGCAGCGCGCTCACCGCAGCCGAGAGCGTATCGAAAATCGGAAATCCCCCTAATTCTTTGGGAACCGGCATTGTGTTTTGGACTGTCCCCCGTCCTGTGCGAACGAGCACGTTCAACGGCACCCCGGCCCGCTTCCCCGCCAGCAAGTCCGTCAGTGCGTCTCCAATCATGATGGATTTGCCCACCTCCAACCGCAATTCCCGCGCTGCCTCGAGCAGCAGGCCAGGCTGCGGTTTGCGGCAATTACAGCCCTCTTCGGGCGCATGTGGGCACATGAAAACCCCATCGATCCGTCCGCCCGCTTCTTCTATTGTTTTTACCAATTGCGTGTTGATGCTCTCCGCCTCTATCCGCGAGATGATCCCCCGCCCGACCGCAGACTGATTGGTGACAATCACGATCTTGTACGGGCTGTGCTTCAGCCGGGCGAGCGCGGACAACGCCTGGGAGAAGATGTCTACATCCGCCCAGGAACGAATGTAGTTGGCGCGGTTTTCGACGATAACGCCGTCGCGGTCGAGAAAAATTGCCGGAGAGAGTGCTTGCTTGATCATAAAAAATTACCTTCCTGCCGGGAGATGATCGCGGATGCTTGAGCAAGTCAGACTGTATCTCAACCGGCAGGCCAGCAGTTTTGGCCGCTATCTCCTCGAACAGAGCATTTCCCTGCTCTTTGGCTGGCTCCCGACCTTTTTCGGGATCGGCATCCGGGGCATCGTCTATCGGCTGATTTTGCACATGGACGGCTGGGCAGCCATCGAGAATGGCGTCCGTTTGCGGTTTGCAGACCAGATTCGGCTAGGGCACGGCGTTTATCTGGACCAAAACACGTACCTTCACGCCTGCCCCAACGGAATAACGGTGGGTGCTGGCAGCATTGTGATGCACGGCGCCGTGCTCCACGTCTACAACTTCCGGGAAATTCCGCACGCGGGCATCTGGATTGGCGAAAACAGCCTGATCGGCGAATACACCGTGGTGCGCGGGCAGGGAGGGGTGCGCATCGGAGACCGCGTGTACACCTCCCCATTTACCCAGATCATCGCCGTCAACCACGTGTTCGACGACCCCAACCGGCCTTTTGTCCAACAGGGCATCACCGCTGAGGGCATTGTCATCGAAGATGATGTCTGGATAGGGGCCGGCGCCATTATAACGGACGGTGTGCGGGTCGGGAAAGGCGCGGTGATCGCGGCTGGCGCGGTGGTCACTCGCGATGTGCCTGCCCATACCGTGGTGGCCGGTGTTCCCGCCAGAGTGATCAAAGAGATTCAAAATTCGGACGTGCAAACACAACGTTCCAACGTGTTTTTTTAGCAAAATGGAGAACCAACTGTGGCTACCTTATCTGTCGTAATTCCTGCATATAACGAAGAATCGGGCATAAAAGAGATCGCTTTGCGTGTGCTGGCAGTAAAGGACGACCTGGCAAAAGTCGGTGTAGACCAGCTCGAGTTGTTGGTGGTGGATGATGGCTCCCACGACCGAACCGCGGAGATCACCAGCCAGATCGAGGACGTCCGCCTCATCCGCCATCCCCAAAACAGAGGCTATGGCGCGGCCCTGAAAACCGGCTTTTCCGCGGCCAAAGGCGATCTGATCGGCTTTCTGGACGCAGATGGCACCTACCCGCCGGAATCCTTCCCCGAATTGTGCCGCGAGGCCCTCAATGGCAGCGAGCTGGTGATCGGGTCACGAATGGCCGGGGCCGAAAGCCGGATGCCGTTGACACGCAAAATTGGCAACCTATTCTTCGCCAGCCTGCTGACCCTGTTCAGCCACCAGCGCGTCTCGGACAGCGCCAGCGGGATGCGGGTGTTCAAACGCGACATTCTGGAGCGGCTATACCCCCTGCCAGACGGGTTGAACCTGACCCCGGTGATGAGCACCCGTGCCATTCACGAGGGCATCAAGATGAAGGAAGTGCCCATCACCTACGACGAGCGGATTGGCCGCTCCAAATTGAGCGTGGTGCGCGATGGCTCGCTCTTCCTGCAATCCATGATTTGGACCGTCTTGACTTACAATCCCGTGCGGATTCTGGGTTTTCTGGGGCTGTTGGGCATCGCTTTTACCCTGCTGGTAGGCGCGGGGCTGGTGATCGCTCGCTTGAGCGGGGTGACCACCTTGGGGCCGTGGGGGGTTGCCGCGCTGTTTGCCGCGGTGGTGACCGGCATCACAGGCGTAAGCGTTTTTGCCCTGGGCACCACCTTCAATTACCTGATCTCCCTGTTTTACAAACGACCTATCCGCCAGGGGTTGTTTGGCCGCCCGCTTTTCAAGGTCTCGCTCGACCACCACTTCGGCTGGGCCGGGCTGGTGGTGTTGGGCCTCGGCCTGGTTATCTCCATCGTCAGCCTCGCATTGGGGCTAAACGGATGGGAGATCAACCGCCTATGGCTGTATCTGATGGGCAGCGCCATGTTTATGCTGGTTGGGATTCAGTTGATCATCTATTGGATTTTGATGCGTGTGTTGGAAGAATTGAGCCAGCGCGAGCTGTTGACCAAAAAAGATTTGGGTACGGCCTGACACGCCACTTCCCGTGTTCCAATCAAGAGCAGGAGTTACGCAGTTCATGCCTGTGGTGTCATTGTGAGGCGGGCTTTGCCTGCCGAAGCAATCTCCTCCACGATGGAGGGGATTGCTTCGCACCCCTTCGGGTGCTCGCAATGACACCAAACCCGTACTTGATTTCATCAACTGCGTAAGTCCTGTCAAGAGGAGAGCTATGCCAGAACAAATGAGTACGAACCTGAAAGAAAATTTAGGCACTCGCCGCATCCCGAAATTGCGAATGGCGAACTTCCCCAACGCGGATGACATCGTGCGCCGGGGATTGTTGGAAAAACCGCGCCCCCCGCACGCGGTAGACATCATGCTGGTCAACCCGCCCACGCCAGACGGGGGCTACTGGATTCGCACCCAACACCGCGTCGGGCGCCGCACGCGCGAAAACATGGTCTGGCCCCAGGTCTCCCTGGCGCAAATGGCCGCTTTGCTGCACCCTACCTACAAGGTCAAGGTGGTGGACGCCAATGCCGAGCGCATGAGCTGGCCGGAGTTCACCCAACTGCTCGACAAATACCAGCCGTTGTATTACCTCACCCAGGTGACCGCTCCCACGCTCGAAAACGACATGTACGGCTGCTTTCTGGCTAAGGCGCGCGGCGCCAAAACCATCGCCTTTGGGACGCACGTCACCCCCATCCCGCGCGAATCCCTGCGCCCCTACCCGGCCCTGGATTTCGTGCTGGTGGGCGAACCCGATCTGACCATCCGCGACCTGCTCGACCACCTGGAAGGCAAAATCGACCAGCGCCCGCCCGAGATCGTGAAACTCTTCGAGAAGCACGACCCCACCTACCAGCCCGCGCTGGACGTGGAGGGCAACGTCGACATGTACCGCATCAAAGGGCTGGCCTGGCGCAACGGGGAGGAGATCGTCGTCAACCCCCCGCGGCCTTTCATCCAGGACTTGGACGACCTGCCTATGCCCATGCACGAGCTGCTGCCGCTGGAAACCTACCGGATGCCGCTCATCAAAGGCCCCTTCACCTTCATCGTCACCAGCCGCGGCTGCCCCGCGGGCTGCACGTATTGCATCAAACACGTCAGCTACCAGTATTCCACCCGCTTACGCTCCCCAGAGCTGATCATGGAAGAGCTGTGGTACCTCAAGAAACTGGGCATTCACAACATCCACATGTACGCCGACCTGTTCACAGTCAACCGCGATCAGGTGGTCGAGCTGTGCAAGCGCATGATCGCCGAAAAGATCGACATCAAATGGACGTGCAACAGCCGGGTAGATTACGTGGACGAAGAAATGCTGCAACTGATGGGACAGGCCGGAAACTGGTTGATCTCGTGGGGCATCGAGAGCGGCAACGAGCAAATTCTGAAACACGCGCGCAAAGGCGCCTACCCCGACAAAGCCGAACGTGCTTTGCGATGGGCCAAGAAAGCGGGCATCAAAAACTGGGGCTACTTCATCATCGGCCTGCCGGGAGAAACCGAGGAAACCATTCGGCAGACGATTGATTTCTCCAAGAAACTGCCGTTGGACATCGCCCTCTTTCACGTTGCCGCGCCCTATCCCGGCACCCCCTTCTTTTTTGAAGTCGTGGAAAAAGGATGGTTTCGCCCCGGAACCCAATGGGAGCAGGTGGACATGGACAAAGGCACGGTGCTCGATTACCCTGGCCTGCCGGCTGAGCGGCTGCTGTATTGGCAGAAACGCGCTTTTCGGGAGTGGGCTTTTCGCCCGGGGCCCATTTGGACTTACCTGAAAATGCTCGTCTCGGATTGGTCCACCATTCGATCCGCGTTGAGCGTGGGTCTCCAACACTTGAGCTGGGCCTCCACCGATACCGGCAGCCCGGTTTCTCCCAAAGCCGCGCATTGAGCCGAGGTGCTTCTTTGAAAAACAAATTGCTCACCACTACCGGAGCGCTGCCTGGTATGTTGGTGGTAGCATTTATCCTGTTGCTTGGGGTGAATGGCGCATTGGCTCAAGCCAGTTCAGAAGGCTGGTCGCCGCCCGTCAATCTCTCGCGGTCCGGCTCTTCCAACAGCCCTGTCATGGTGGTGGATAACGAGGGAACGATCCACGTTGTCTGGGTGGATGAATTTTTCGGCGCAGTATACACACGCAACGTTGATGGCGAATGGACGGAGCCGGCCCCGCGAGAATTCCCCTTCGAGACGTTCGAGCCTGCGCTCATTGCAGATAACGCGGGCGCCATTCACGCTTTCTGGGTTGCAGCCGGAAACGATCTCAGCACGCTGAACTACAGCAGAATCAGCGTTGCAGCCATGGACAGCGGCAGTTGGACCACGCCGGAGATACTGGCGGAATCCGTGTTGGATTTCGATGTGGCCGTGGACGAGCAGGGAAACCTGCACCTGAGCTATGTCCAATCTGCCGATTCCGAAGACTCCCCCGCGGGGGTTTACTATCGTTATCGCGGGGAGAACGGAGTCTGGACGCAGCCCGCTTTGCTTTACCAATCTCTGTATTTTCGGGGACTCGCTCCCGAAGAGGCCAACGTCGAGATAGCGCTATTGCCCGTAGATGAAGAGACGCAAAACATCTTTGTCGCCTGGGATAATCGCCCTCGCAAAAAGCTGCTGATGAGCTATTCCCAAGACGGCGGGGAAACCTGGAGCGAGCCTTTGACTGTTGCTGCTCCTCTGGATATTACCGATACGGACACCCCCCAACTGGCGGATTTCGCATCCGCAAAAAACAGTGTGCTGTTGATCTGGCGAGAGGTGCAAGATGGCGCCGGCTGTACCCAATTCTTCCAGGTATTTTCCTCTGATGGGACGGCTGCCAGCGATCCCCGCTCGATGTTGGAAGAATTGCCCGGATGCCCGGAAGAGAACCGGCTGTTGGCCGGCTCGAATGGGCTGACCTTATTGCGAACCTCTGTCCTCAATCGAATATACCTGCTGGCCTGGGACGGCAAGAAATGGAGCTTGCCACAGCCACAAGAAGACCTGTCCAGTTTTATCGATCCAGATACCTCTCAACCCTTTACCCTGCAATGTATGCAAACCGTCCTGGTTGGCGAAAACGAATTGCTCATGGTGGGCTGCGACGCTGAAGCGGGTGGAGACATCTGGTTCACAAGCAGCAAGATAGCGGACGTCTCCGATTGGTTTTCCTCCCCTTCTATCTGGAGCCAACCGGACGCCGCGGCCTCAGTGCCCGCTGATATTTCATCGCTCGTGCTTCTGGCCGATGCCAGGAATCGCCTGCATGCCGTCTGGGTGGAAACTTTACCCGCAGGGGATACGATCAATTATGCCCGCTGGCGCGAGGGGGGGTGGACATCTGTCCTGGCAACCCTTCAGCCGCCCTCCCGGCTGGCAACGAACTTGTCGGCTGCTTTGGGGCCAAAAGAACGTTTGCTGATCGTCTGGAGCAATGGCGAAATTGGGGAGATTTATTTCAGTTGGACGGGCGCCGGTGAAGATGGACGGCTGTTGGAGTGGGCAGAGCCTGTTCCCCTGCCCATGCCCAGGCCGGTAGGCAGCTCGCCGGATATTGTTGTCGATGATCAGGGGACCATTACCGTGGTCTACACCATTCCCCTGAATGAGGACCGCGGGGTATATGTAACCCAATCCGAAGACAATGGCACCACGTGGTCCGACCCGGTCCAGGTGCTGGATGGCCTGGCCTTAGGGTGGGAAATGGTCGCCCGGGCCGACCTGAGCCGCACCCTGAATGGCCGGTTGCACGTTTTGGCCGCCCGTTCTCCGCTGCCTGGCGGCACGGGAACGAGCGCCTTGTTTTATACCGCCTCCCAGGATGGCATCACCTGGACGGTGCCCGCTCAGGTGACGGAGGGCGAAGTTGTTTGGGCGCAGATTCAGGGTGTGGGGGCGAGCACTGTATACCGAATCTGGCAGGAAATGCGAAAGGGTGTGATCGTTACCTGGTTGGAAACGTCCACCGACAACGGCTTGAGCTGGTCTGCTCCGGTCAATTTTGCCGGACTGGAAGCCAGAATGGGGCCGGCCAGCCTCGCCCTGGATAGGGCCGGGCAGCTCCACCTGCTGCAACTCGCAGAGGAGATCGCTGGCCTGCTCCAGTTGCGAGAGTGGGTCTGGAACGGCGAAAATTGGACCGCCATAGAACACCTGGAACTGGGCCCGGGTAGCCTGAGCGATCAGGAATTTCAGCTTGCGTCCAGCGTCCTTGCGAACGACTTTTTGGGCGTTGTAATCTCCAGACCGGCTGAAGGCCTTCTCGAAGAGGGCACTGAACTGCTGTTTACCGGCCGGAGGCTGGAACTGCCGGCTGAAATCCCCCAGTCGCAGCCTGCTGCCCCTTCCACGCCGTCGCCAACGGCAACTCCCCTCCCTACGCCCACCCCCACCCCTACCCCCACCCCCCTGGCACGGCCCGCTGCGGGGCCGGCCAATCAGAATGCGAACCCCTTTCGCGGGCTGGATACCCGC
>JALUWE010000494.1 GCA_027019845.1 Anaerolineales bacterium
CCGTCCCCCGTCATTCTGATGGCACGCAGTGCCCGAAGAATCCCCCCCCCACCATCGCCGAGATTCTTCGCTGTCGCTCAGAATGACATGAGCAACAGCAGGCATGAACTGCGTAACTCCTGTTATTGAGTCCTCCCGGCATCAAGTTCTTCCAACAATTTTTGATAGTCCGCTGCATTGGGCGGGTTCAACTGAATGATGGCACGGATCGCCTGGGCTGCCCCGTCCTGGTCGCCCGCGTCCAGCAGCCGATCGCCCACCTGGTCCCATTGGGCGATGGCATCTTCCACGCGCCCGACTCTTTGGTACTGTTCTGCCAGCGTGCGCCGGATGGCGACGCGGTCGGGATTGTCTTGCAGCAACTCTTCCAGCATTTCAATCGCCTCTTGCTCCTTGCCCTGACGATTCAAATAATCCACAAAATTTCCCAGCGCGGCCAACGCCTCAGTCTCTTTTCCCATCCGGAAATTCAAATCCACGATGTTGAGAGCGGCTTTGCGATCGTCCGGGTTCATGTTGTGAATCTGATTGAAGAGGCGCAAGGCGCGTCTCCAGTCCAGCCGCTGCAAATCGATGTCAGCCAGGTGGTGTAAGATTTCGGCTGTCCGCTCTTTCAACCCCGATTGTTGGGCCACATTCAGCGCTTTCATGTAAACGTCGCGCGCCTTGTCCAGTTCGGCCAGACGGTAGTACACATCACCCAAATCGAGATATTCGTGGATGGTGGCCTCTACCTGCCCGGAGGCGGTGAGCTGCTCGATCAGACGGCGACGCGCCGAGAGGTCCAGTGGCGCCAGCCGCGTGATCTTTGTCAGCAGGCCAATGGCACGCGCGGTATCCCCTCGAACGCTATACGCGCGCGCGACCACGTTGAACTTGGCAATCGCTTCGGGCACGTGGTCCTGCTGTAAGAGGATTTCGCCCATAAAGGTGTGCAAAGGCAGATAGGTGGGTGCATACTGGACGGCACGGAAAGCCTCTTCCATTGCGACGCGGTGGTATCCGTTACGGGCCAGTTGGTGAATATGGGTGAGGATTTCCACCACCTGGCTGCTCTCGGCCTGGGTGAGCAGTTCGGCGACCGGAGCGGGGGGCATACCGGGCGCGGGAGGCGGAAGTTGTTGGCGGGCCTGTTCGATCTGTTCACGCCAATCCGGGCGAATGAGCAAGTTTTCAACGGAGTCGCAAATGTTCTTGTGGACGGCTTCGCTGGTTTCCAGGGTATGCACCTCGATGATGGATTCGTACACCTGGCGCAGGGCCGCGGCCTCTTTTCTGCTCATCATCATGGAATCCGCCAAACGGAGGGCTTCCAGGTATTGAATCGCGGCTTCGTGCGAGCGCCCTAGCTTACGAAAGGTTTGCCCCAGGAGCAGGCGGGAGGCCAGGGCATAATCGGGGTGTCCTACCGAGGATTGCAAATTGCGAACCGCGCTATCCAACTTTCCGCCGCGAGCGCGCAACACGCCCAGATCGAAGTACGCGGCTGCATGGTCCAGCCCGGCCTTGATAGCGCGTTCCAATTCATCCGCAGCCTGTTGGAACTTCCCGCGCGCCTGCAAATCCACCGCCTGACTCAAACGCAAAGTGATCTCGTGATGCTCCACACGCGCCCGGCTCAAAGGCCCTGTCCCCATGGCGATGGCCGATAACCTGCCCGCATCGGTGCGTGTGATGTTCTCATCGTCGGATTGGGTGAACATCAATTCGGCCAGGTCTGTCAGGGCGCGTTTTTCCGCGTCTGCAATGGGGTCGGAGCCGTTCTCGGTATCATCGCGGGAGGCTTCCAGTTGCGGGGTCTCGTCCAGTGACTTGCGCGAGATGAGCGCGCCGCCCAGGCGGGTGGGTTTATGTGCCGGGCGCGGCAGCAGTTGGTTGGCGCGCAATAAGCCGAGGGCTTGTTTGGCCTCATTGCTATTGGGCATCAGCTTGAGGGCGTGCTGCACCAGTTCGATAGCGCGTTGTTTATCTCCGCTGCGCTGCATCAGGCTGGCGACGGCCAGGTATTGGGCCACAGCTTGTGGTTTGCGCCCCAGCCGTTCGTAGGTGACGGCCAGCTTGGTGCGCGCCTGAAGATTGTCCGGATTCAAGGTGATGCAACGCGTCCAGTTTTCGATGGCTTTGTTGACATCCCGGCTCTTGAGGTGGAGTTCCGCAGCTCGCAAGGCGAACACTGCCCCGGCGCTCAGTTTGCCCTGGTGCTCCAGGATTTGGGCGATCTTTTCCAGCGGCAGCGGATCATCCGGATCGGCCTCGGCCACTTTGTGGTAGTAGCGCATGGCTTCTTCGTACTCTTGCAGCTCGAAGAGTGCCGCCGCCAGATGCGACATGGCTTTTGTGTCGGCTGGCTGTTCTTCCAACGCCAGCCGGTAGAAGGAGGCCGCTTTTTGCCAGTCCAGGTCCCAGGCAGCAGAGTGGCCTTTATTCATGTATTCCTTGAACATGGGTTGATTTCCGGGCATAGGAATTGTCTAACAACGGTGTTTTTCTATTATAACGCCAAATCAGGTGGAGGCAGCCTCGAGGCCAATCCGCTCCAGGTCGTACCAGTTTGGCCCGCTGCGGGCTTCGGTGAGCAACGGGACGCGCAATGGGTACGCGTTTTCCATGATGGATTGCACCAGCCGGGCGGTTTCTACCAGTTCGGCCTGCGGGCACTCGAAGACCAACTCGTCGTGGACTTGCAGGAGCATCCGCGCGGAGAGGCCGGCCTGGCGCAGCGCGGGGGGGATGCGCAACATGGCGATCTTGAGGATGTCTGCGGCGGTGCCCTGGATGGGGGCGTTGATGGCTTCGCGCTCCTCGCGGGCGCGGATGTTGCGGTTGGCCTGGCCTTTGAGGCCTGGGAAGTACCGGCGCCGGCCCAGCAGCGTTTCGACGTAGCCCTGCTGCGCGGCGCGGCGGCGCATTTCTTCCAGATAGCGTTTGACGCCGGGGAATTGCTCGAAGTAGGCTTCCACGAAGTCTTCGGATTCGGCCAGGGTGAGTTCGGTGCTGCGGGTCAGGCCGAAGGCGCTCATGCCGTAGATCAGGCCGAAGTTGACGGCTTTGGCGTTGCGGCGTTGCTCGCGGGTGACTTGATCGAGGGGCACGCCGTAAATGGCCGCCGCGGTGGTGGCGTGGATGTCTTGGCCGGCGCGGAAGGCCGCGAGCATGGCCTGGTCGTTTGCCATGTGTGCCACGATGCGCAGTTCGACCTGCGAGTAGTCGACGGCCAGCAGCAGGTGGCCCGGTGCTGCGACGAAGGCTTTGCGCACCCGCCGGCCCAACTCGGTGCGGATGGGGATGTTTTGCAGGTTGGGGTCGGAGGAGGCGATGCGCCCGGTGACCGAGCCGGTCTGGTTGAAGGAGGTGTGGACGCGGCCGGTTTGGGGGTTGACCTGCTGGGGGAGGGCGTCCACGTAGGTGGATTTGAGTTTGGACAGCTCGCGGTATTCGAGCACCCATTGGACGACCGGATGGGCCTGGCGCAGGGTGTCCAGCACGCCAGCCGCGGTGGAGTAGTGGCCGCTGGCGGTTTTGCGCGTCCCGGGGGGTGGGGAGAGTCCCAGGGTGTTGAACAGGGCGTCGGAAAGCTGTTGGGTGGAGTTGAGGTTGAAGCGCTTGCCCACCGCGTCGAACACTTTTTGTTCGATTTCGGTCATGCGCTGTTGTAGTTCGAGCGACATTTGTGCCAGGAAGGATGAGTCCAGCGCGATGCCGTTCATTTCCATTTGGGCCAGCACGGGCACCAGGGGCATTTCGAGGTCGTGGAGCAGCCGGGCGGCGGGGGTGTTCTCCAGGTCGGCTTGCAGGAGTGGTTGGAGGCGCACGACTACTTCGGCGTCGTCCACCGCGTAGGGCGCGGCCTGTTCGATGGGCACCTGGTCCATGGTGATCTGTTTTTTGCCGCGGCCGATCAGGTCTTTGATTTCGGCCATTTGCGCGCCCAGGCGCACCCAGGCCAGTTTTTTGAGGCCCAGGTTGCGCGAGTTGGGGTCGCGCAGCCATTCGGCGATCATGGTGTCGAAGTAGAGGGGGGTGACGCGCAGGCCGTGGCGGGCGAGCAGCACGTAGTCGTATTTGAGGTTGTGGCCGATTTTGGGGATGTTGGGGTCGGTGAGGGGGCCGCGCAGCGCGTGCAAGACGGTGTCCAGGGGCAGTTGTTGGCCTTGCAGGTGGCCGACGGGCAGGTAGTAGCCTTTGCCGGGTTGGGTGGAGAGGGAGATGCCGACCAGGCGGGCTTGCATCTGGTCTGTGGAGGTGGTTTCGGTGTCGAAGGCGATCAGGCTGGCGGTTTGGAGTTCGCGAACGAGGGCGGTGAGTTTTTCGGGGGTGTCTACCACGATGACGTGGGGGGCGCCTTCGGGGGTCTCGGCAACCCTGCCGGGTTGGGGGGTGTCGAACAGGGCCAGTTGCGCTCCGGCTGGCGGCGCGGCGGATGTTTGGGGCTTGCCGTAACTGCTGGCAAGGGCGTTCAGCCGCTTGAGGAGGGAGCGGAATTCGAGTTCGCGGAAGAGGGCCTCCACCGCGGCGGGGTCGAAGTTTTCGACGCGGGCGCGCTCGAGGTCGAGGGGCAGGTCGAGGTCGGTGACGATGCGTGCCAGTTGGCGGCTGAGGTAGGCGTTTTGGCGGCCGGTTTCGAGTTTTTTGCGCACGCTGCCGCGGATTTGGTCGAGGTGGGCGTAGATGCCGTCGAGGGTTTCGTATTGGGCGAGCAGTTTTTGGGCGGTTTTGGGGCCGATGCCCGCCACGCCGGGGATGTTGTCGGATTTGTCGCCGACGAGGGCTTTGTAGTCTACGAATTGGTCGGGGCGGATGCCGAATTTTTCTTGCACGTCTTTGGCCGCGTAGTCGCGGGCTTCGGCAAGGGAGCGGCCTTCGGGCAGGGAGACGATGACGCGGTCGTCTACCAGTTGGAGCAGGTCGCGGTCGCCGGTGATGATTTTGACGCCCAGGCCTTGTGCCGCGGCTTTGCGCGCCAGGCTGCCGAGCACGTCGTCGGCTTCGTAGCCGTCTTTTTCGATGCGGGGGATGTTGAAGGTGTCCACGAGCTGGCGGATGCGTTCGATTTGGGTGCGGAGGTCGTCGGGCATTTTTTCGCGGGTGGCTTTGTAGTCTGGGAACATGTCGTCGCGAAAGGTTTTGCCGACGTCGAAGGCGACCATGAGGTAGTCGGGGCGGTCCTGGTCGAGGTAGCGCAGGAGGACGCTGGCGAAGCCGTAGATTCCGGCGGTGGGTTCGCCTTTGCTGGTGGTCCAGCGCGCGGCCTGGCTACCGGCGCCGGTGAGGGCGAAGTAGGTGCGGTAGGCCAGGGCGTGTCCGTCGATGAGGTAGAGGGTGTGGGGCATGGTGGTAGTATAGCACGAACGGAAGAAGCATCAAGTCACCCCTGATCACTATTTCCCCCATTCACCATCCTTCGACTTGCGTTTCGGCTTCGTTATCGCTCCGCTCGCCTTCCGCTCAGGGTGCCATCCCCTGTCCCTATCCCCAATCCCTATCCCCAATCCCTATCCCTATCTCCAACCCCCATCCTTCGACTTCAGGCTCACTGCGTTCGCCTTCCGCTCAGGATGTAATACCCAATATCCAATCTCCAATACCAGGCTCGCTCCGCTCGCCTTCCGCTCAGGATGCAATCCCCTGTCCCTATCCCTGTCCCTATCCCTGTCCCTATCCCTATCTCCAATCCCTATCCCTATCTCCAACCCCCATCCTTCGACTTCAGGCTCACTGCGTTCGCCTTCCGCTCAGGATGCCATCCCCTGTCCCTATCCCTGTCCCTATCCCTGTCCCTATCCCCAATCCCTATCCCTATCTCCAACCCCCATCCTTCGACTTCAGGCTCACTGCGTTCGCCTTCCGCTCAGGATGTAATACCCAATACCCAATATCCAATATCCAATACCAGGCTCGCTCCGCCCGCCCTCCGCTCAGGATGCAATCCCCAATTCACAATTAACCGTTCACAATTCACAATTCCCCATTCCCCCCTACCCCAACCCCTGCCGTTTGCGTGTGCGTTTGATGAAATCCGTGACCATCTGCTGGGGGGGTAGTTGGGTGCTGCTGATGATCAGGTAGCCGGGGGCCCAGAATTCGCCGGAGGGGTTTTCCTCTTGCAGGTGAGGGAAGCTGGAGAAGATGCGCTGGGAGGTCACTTTGCGGATGATGCGCATCAGGTAGCCGGGAGAGGTGGCGGGCGGGACGTTGACCATCCATTGGGCGTATTCCGGGCGGATGGAGAGGTGTTCGACGCGCCAGCCGAACGCGATGCAGATGTGGGGAATCCACTCGCTCAAGCGGGCGGCCAGGTCGCTGGTCAAATAGTGGTGGGGGAAACGCGGGATGAGCACGCACGCGTAGGTCAGGTTGTAGAGGGCGGGGGTGGGTTCGGTGGGCAGAACCGGTTCCACCCGCGATTCGTATTGGATGGTGGCCGGGGGAGGCATCCGGGACGGTCGCTGGACCTCGCTGGGCTTCGTTTCCGCTTCGTGGAAGGGGACCTCCGTAGCGGGCGGGGTTCGGGTGGTCTGGTCCTCTGCCGTGTCCGGAGCAGGGGTCTCCTCCCGGGGGGAGAGGGTTTCGGGTATGTCCAGCCTTTCGTCCAGGCCGGGCAAATCTTCTTCGTAGGGTAGCGGGGCTGCGGGAATGGCATCTGGCAGCAGGTCTTCCAGGAAGGTGCGGCGTTCACCGGAGGGGCCTTTGTCGGGGCGCCAGTCCGAGGGGATATCCAGCAAACCAGATTTCTCCTGGTCGTCCTGGAGGTCATCTTCGAGCGAATCAGGTATCCAATCCTGAGGGAATTCTGGGGCAGAGACATCCGGTTTTGTCGTGGGGGCCGGGTCTTCCGTGGAGGTAGGGGGGGCT
>JALUWE010000495.1 GCA_027019845.1 Anaerolineales bacterium
CGCCAGCCATCCAGGCGGGTACCACAACCCGGCCAGCGGGTTCGCAAAAAACGGGTAGCCGCTCAAAATAGCAGGCGACCACAGCGGAACCTGGCCCCATTCCAACAGCGCGCGGCGCAGGTACAGCAGGTTCGGGTAGTGGCTGATGGCCAGATCGGAAAATTGGGAGTCGCCCAGATACAGAAAGCGGTTGCCATACAGTGCCAGACTGAGCGGCAGGAGCAGCAGGGCGTGGGAGAGACGAAAACGGCGAAGCACGGTTGGCATTGTGGAGATTTTGTATTTCAACGCCCTCAGCACCCTCAGCGCGCCGATGGGAGGCGGGACACGGAAGAGACCACAAAAATCTGGACACCGTCCGAGTCGTACACGCGACGCAGACCCGGCAGATCGGGTAACGCACCCAGGGCGCGCTCGCGCGGCCCGTAAAAGACGTAGTCCACCCCGCGGGAGGCAATCAGGGCGGCGGCCTGCTGCGGGGGCATGCCCTGGAAAAATTGGGTCACGGTCTGCTCTTCGGCGGGGGCGTTGACGGTCTCGAAGGGGTGGCCGTAGATCACGCGGCGACCGGTGTAGGCCGGGATCAGCAGGCCGGTGTCGGGCGCGGCCAGGATCAGGGCCTCGGGCGGGGTCTGGGAGGCGATCCAGTTCAGGGCTGCGGCCTCGCCCGGGAGCAGAAACACGCGGGGGTCCCGCCTGGCCGCGCCCTGCTGCCCGGCCAGCAGCACGATCAGGTTGGTGGGCAAAGCCAGGGTGAAGACCAACGCGGCCAACAGCAGGCGTCTTCTGGCCCTGCCCAGCCGCTCCACCGCCAACGCGGCCAGCCCGGCCAGGGGCACGTACAGGCCGGTCAGAAACCGGCGTTGCAAATTGAAGGGCACGGCGATCAGCAGCAGGCCGAGCGCGGCCCATACCAGCAGGGTGCGGGACGGAGTGTCACGCCGGAAGGTAGCCGGCACGGCCACAACAGCCAGCAGCAACGCGGGCGAAAGCGAAACCAACAGGTCCCACAGCGGGGGCGAGGGGGTCAGGTTTTGGGCGTCCCAGGCAGCCAGCACCGGGTCGCTGCGGATGGCGATCCAGTCGTAGAGCAGCACCGGCGCGCCACCGGCCAGCACCCATACCAGACGGGTGAAGTGCTGGCCCGCGAAGCCGCGCCTGCCCTGGCGGAGGCGCGCCCAGGCCTCCCAGGCGGCCAACCCGCCCAGCACCACGCAGACGATCACCACCCCAAAGGGGGACACCAGCCCCAGCAGCAGGGAGGCGAGCAGGCGGGCAGGGCCGCGGTACCCCGCCCGGGGCGCGCGCCCGGACGAGGAGGGCCGCCCTGCCGGGTCCGGGGTGATCAGCCACAGGGTGAGGGCCAGTCCCAGCGGGAAGTGCGGGTTGTCGTAGGCCGAGAGGAAGGGGTAGGTCTCGGCCACCCAAAAATCGGAGGTGAACGCGCCGGCCGGGACCAGCAGCCAGCCCATGCCGCTGCCCAGCGCGGCCAGCGCGAAGGCCAGCCGCCGGGTGCGGGCGTTTGGCAGGGTGCGGGCGAAAAAGCCGTGCAGCGCGAGGAGCATCACCAGGGCCCCGAAAACGCGGGCCAGCGTGAAGGTGAGGGGCAGGGAAAGGCGCAAGAGGCGCGCCAGATGGCCGAGAAACAGGTAGTAGGTGAAGATGTAAGCGCCCGGGCCGGGTTGCGCGGTGAAAGGCAGCCGGGCGCGCCAGTTTCCCTGCCAGCCCTGGTACATCTTAGCCAGGTAGGTGTAGCCGTCGATGGGGTTGAGCAGCAACCCGCTGAAGACGTGCCCCTCCCCACCGGCGCGCGCCGCCAGCCAGAAAGGCACGGTGACGAGCAGCAACACCAGGGCGGTAACAGCCCAGAAGAATTTGCGATCCTGGGACATGCGGATATTGTAATGGGTTATTTGGTTCTTGGGTGAGCGGTTGAACACTGAATACTGAACACTGAATACTGAACACTGAATACTGAACACCGACTTGCCAACTCTCCCATCCGCCTCTATAATCCAGGCATGAACCGCGCATTCACGTTGTACCGGCTCCAACAGGTGGACTCACAACTCGACAAGACGCAAAAACGGCTGGAGGAGATCGCCGCGATTTTGGGGGACGACCGCGAAGTGCGCCGGGCAGAGGGCGCGCTCCAGGCGGCTGAAGGTGAATTGAGCGAGGCAAAGAAAGCTCTGCGCAAAGCCGAAGAAAACACCCGGGCACAACGCCGGAAAATCCAGCAAACCAACACTCGATTATACAGCGGTAAGGTGAAAAATCCGAAAGAATTGCAAGACCTGCAACGCGAGAGCGAGGCCTTGAAACGTTATCTCGATGTTTTGGAGGAACGCCAGTTGGAAGCCATGCTGCTGGTGGACGAAAAGGAGGCCGCTTTTCAAAGCGCCCATACCGCTCTCGAACAAATTCGGGCGCGGCAAATCGAAGAACACGCCGCGCTGCGAGGCGAACAAAGCCAACTGGAAAAAGACCTGGGGCGCTTACAAGCCGAACGACAGGTCGCGCTGGCCGCCATCTCCGCGGATGACCTGGCGCTGTACGAAAAACTGCGCAGCAGCCGGGCGGGCATTGCCGTCGCCAGGGTAAACGATAAATCCTGCTCTGCGTGCGGTTCCAGCTTGAGTTCAGCCCGCTATCAGGCGGCGCGCTCGCCGACACAAATCACGCGCTGCGATACGTGCGGGCGCATTTTGTATGCGGGATAGGCGATGGAACGTTTTTTACGCAATTTCGACGCGCTCTCCTTCTGGATAGGTTTTTTGGTCGGGGGGTTGTTCTGGTTTTTGTTGGGCCGGATGCTGCCAGCATTACGGCAGTTACTGCGCGGCGGTTGGGAACAAGTCCAGGCGGCCCGCGAATCCATGAAGGCGGGGGTGGAATTTCACTACCGGAACGATCTGATCCGGTACGCGCAAAGATTACACCTGGCCGCGCCGCTGTTTTCGCTGGATGAGATTTACGTGCCCGCGCGCCTGATCGGGCCGCGGGCCGCGTTCGAGTTGGGGGACCTGGAAGATGCGGCCCTCGATATCGTGACGCGCACCCTGCCCTACATGCCGGACTGGCCCGAGCTGGCGGCTGCGTTCGACGCGCCCACCATCAGCCTGGCAGAAGCCCTGTCGGAGGGGGCCAACCTGGCGATCATCGGGCACCCCGGCAGCGGGAAAACCGTCGCGCTGGCGCGCCTGGCCTCCCGTATGGCACAAAGCGACCCGGATTTGGGGGAAATCGGCGAACTGCTGCCGGTCTACGTCCACGCGACGGACTTTTCGGAGGCGGACCTCAAGAGCGATGACCCGCTGGCGACCCTGGTGGATGTGGTGAAAGATTACGTATCCTCCCGCACCGCGGCCAAACTCTCCCAATTGTTCCACACCGGGTTCGACAACCGGCGCGTGCTATTGATTTTCGATGGGCTGGACGAACTGGACCCCGATTCGCTCCAGCAGGCGGTCCAATTCCTGGAGGCCCTGCTGGCAAAGTTCCCGGCCACGCGAGTGGTCACGGCTGTGTCTCCCTACCATTTCGACGGCGTGTTATCTCTCGGGTTGATGCCGGTGGCGATGGGGGCATGGAATGGCGTCCAAAAAGAGAGGTTCCTGAAGAATTGGGGCGAAAAGTGGGTTGCCAACATCCACCCTGCCATCTGGGAAGGCATGGAGCTGGAAACCGTTGCCATCGCGCCGGAGATGTTGAACAATTGGGTGGCAACACAACCGGCAGTTGCAACCCCGCTGGAGCTGACCCTGTGGGCCTGGGCGGCCTATGCGGGCGACATGCTCGGCCCCACCAACAAGGATGCGATCTACGCGCACGTGCGCCGCATTTGCAGCCAGGTGGACAGCGCCGAGACAGCGTTGGAGCGCATCGCCTTACAAATGGTTTTGAAACAGAACCCGGTGCCGTCACAACGATCCGCCAGCAGATGGTCTCGCAAAATCGAGCTAGAGGACGCGGAAGAGAGCATCATCCCGGATGCGGAAGGCGAGGCAGAGACTTTGGAAACTCCGGCGGGAACGGTGGGACGCCAGACGCTGCCTGCGTTGCTCGAGGCCGGGGTGTTGATTCCCCGCCGCGGCGCGCGCCTTAGCTTTTTGCACCCCATTTTTACCGGCTACTTTGCCGGGCGCGGGCTGTCCCACACGGGGGGCAGCAGTTGGGTGATGGACCAACCCGATTGGGCTGGCAAGGTGCAATCTATCCACTATCTGGCTGCTGAGGGAGAGATAACCGGCCTGACATCCCGCCTGTCAGCGTACACAGACGACGTGATCCAAAAGGAATTGTTGATGGCCGGGCGATGGCTGCGGGATGCCCCCAAGCAACAAACCGCCAAATGGCGCATGGTGGTCATGCGAGAGCTGGTCAATCTGTTGCAAACCCGGCGGGCTGCCGACAGCCTGCGGACCCGCGCGCTGAGCGCGCTTTTGCTCTCCGGTGACCCAGGCGTAACCACCCTGATGAGAAAATTGATCCGGTCGAACGACGACGGGCTGAGATATTTAAGCGCGTTGGGATTGGGATACCTGAAAGACCAGAAAGCCGTCAACGATCTGGTGGAGGTGGTCTACGATTCGAATCCGGCGGTGCAGCGGGCAGCCTGCCTGGCGTTGGCGGCCATTGGCGGGCAGGTGGCGATTGACGCGGTGGCGACAGCTCTGATCCACGGGGACGAAAACCTGCAACGCGCGGCCGCCGAGGCCCTGGCAAACAATCGAGAAGAAGGGTATGAGCTGCTGCGGGAAGCCAGCGTCATCGACGATTTGATGGCACGCCGCGCGGCCGTCTTCGGCCTGATGCGCATCCCGGCACAATGGGCGCGCACTACCCTGGACGAGATGCAAACCCAGGACGAACAATGGATCGTGCGTAATGCGGCCAGCCAGGTTCTGGACAGCCTGGCGCAGGGTTCACCTTTCGTCCCGCGGCCACTTCCGGCCCTGCACGATGCACCCTGGCTGATCGCGTTCGCCGGGCAGCGCGGGGAGGGCGTTCCAGCCGGAGAAGGCGCGAAAAACCTGCTCTACAGCGCGCTCAAGGAGGGGGATGACGAACAACGCCTGGCCGCGCTGCAATATCTGCGCCTGGAAACGGACGAGGCCGCCATCCCTCTTCTGTATGCGCTCCTGATGCAGGAGGAGGGGGAGGTGCGCGAAACCGCGTTCGACGTCCTCTGGCATGCAGAGGCCGCGGGGCAAAAACTCCCCTCGCCAATACAATACGGCTTTGGGACGAGTAATATCTGAATCTACAACCCCGCGATGCGCAAGCCATCCTGCAAAATAGCCTGCACTTTGTCCTGATGGGTGGTCTCGGTGTAGACGCGGATCAGGGGTTCGGTGCCGGAGAAGCGAATCAGCAGCCAGCCGCCGTCTTCCAGATAGAACTGGTAGCCATCCAGCGTGCTTAGACCGGTCACTTTCAGGCCGCCGATGGTTGCGGGGTTGGCCTGGCGGATGAGGGCCTCGCGCGCCGCGCGGTCCCCGGTGAAGCGGGTGTCGATGCGGTCGTAGTAGTGCGCCCCAACCTTCGAGAACAATTCCTGGAGCAGTTCATCCGGTTTCTTCCCCAACTTGACCATCATGTCCAGCATGTACAACCCGGCCAGGATGCCGTCGCGCTCCGGCACGTGGCCGTGAAACGCGTACCCGCCGGACTCCTCGCCACCGATCATGGCGTCCACTTCCAGCATCTTGGGGGCAATGTATTTGAAGCCTACCCCGGTCTCGTACACCGGCACATCGTAGAGTTCGGCCAGCTTGTTGAGCATCTTGGTGGTGGAGATGGTCTTGACGATTGGCCCACGCTGGCCGCGCACTTCCAGCAGGTAATAACCCAGCAAAGCGTAGACACGCAGCTGATCGATAAAATGGCCGTGCTCGTCCCCCACGCCCACCCGGTCTGCATCGCCATCGAAGATGATCAGCACGTCCGCACCGGCCTCCACGGTCTTCGCCAGCCCGGCATCCACATTGGGGGGGATGGGTTCCGGGCGTTTCATTTCCGGAAAGATGGGATTGCGGACGTTGTGGATTTCGATCACCTCGGTGCTGCCCCCTTGTAGGAGGCGCGGCAGCCAGCCGGCGCCGTTGCCCCACATGGGGTCCACCAGGATTTTCAACCCGGCATCCTTGATGGGCTGCATGTCTACCAGGCTATGCAGTTGGCGGGTGTAATCGGGGGTGGGGTCGAAGACAACCAAACGCCCCTGTCTTTCGGCTTCTTCGCGGGACATGCGCCGGACTCCGGTCTGGTCATCCGGGATGCGGGCTTCGATCTCCTTCAGGCCGTCGGGCGCGATTGCGCCGCCGTGCTCATCCCGCACTTTGAATCCGTTGTCGGTCGGGGGGTTGTGGGAAGCGGTGATGTTGACCGCGCCGGCCGCACCTTTGGCGACCACCGAATACGAGATGGCCGGGGTGGGGGTTGGCCCATCGGTGAGATACACGCGCAGGCCGTTGCCGGTCAACACTTCGGCCACCGCGGCCGCAAAATTTTCGGAGTGAAAGCGTTTGTCGTAGCCCACCACAATCCACTCGTCGGCGTGGCCGTTGTCCAAAAGGTATTGGGCGAAGCCCTGCGCGCAGCGGCGCACGTTGGCAAAGGTGTAATTCTCGGCGATCCGGCCCCGCCAGCCGTCGGTACCGAATTTGATCTGGTCGGTCATAAACTCCTCCATGATAAGTGCGTTATTGACGGCGAGATTATATCATGGTGGGCGGGTGTCTGTGTTCAGTGTTCAGTGGTCAGTGGTCAGTGTGCAGGAATGGTTGTCAAGTAAGTGACAGGAGTTACACAGTTCATGCTTGTTGTGTTGCCTGTGTCATTCTGAGCGACAGCGAAGAATCTCGGCGATGGTGGGGGAGACGGACGAGCGGGGACCGGGGATGGGAGACGGTTGTTCGGGGCGTGGTTATTGGTGGTCGGGGCGACCGGCCGGTCGCCCCGACGGTCGCTGCGCTCTCAGATTCTTCGGGCACTGCGTGCCCTCAGAATGACGGGGGACGGATGACCGGGGACGGGGGACGGTTGTTCCGCTGTCATTCTGAGCGGCAGCGAAGAATCTCCGCGGTGGTGAGGGGAGATTCTTCGGGCATTGCGTGCCCTCAGAGTAACTGTGTTATTTGTCAAGAG
>JALUWE010000496.1 GCA_027019845.1 Anaerolineales bacterium
AAGTGCGTAAGTCCTGTCAATTTGGCTGCCGGAATGCAGCAAAAATGCCGGTTGAGTGCCCGGGGGTTTCGATGCACGCTCTACGGATGCACTCAACCGGCGCTGGGCGAATCGAAACCAAGTTTTTGCGCCTATATTTAGAATTGCTGCGCCCGCCACTATTTTGTACAAGCGATAGCGAAGAATCTCGGCGATGGTGGGGGGATGGGGACGGGGGACGGATGACCGGGGACGGGGGACGGCGCGTGGCTATTTGGAGGTCGGGGCGACCGGCCGGTCGCCCCGACGGCCGCCTCAAGATGGAGACGGACGATCGAGGGCGGGGACGGGGAGCGAAGAAGCCCAACGATGGCGGGGATTGTTTCACTACCTGACCGCGGTTCGTGGCAACGCTTGCTCGAGGAGCGGCACAAACCCGGTCTATCTGTGACGCTCTTTCTCCGGCACTCTCGAGCCAGACCATTTGGCGGCAGGGGTGGTCTACATCGTTTTCTTGACCGTGTGGTAGCATTGGTTGGCATAGCGGCCTCCTTTGTTTGGGTTTTGATCACTCCATTATCCGAAATCGCTATCTTTTGACTTGACAGGTGACAGGCTGATTGGTAAGGTTCAGGCTTACTGGATGATCCGTTTTTCAACGATCCGTTGGAATTACACCTGATTCCCAAACACAACATTCTGATGCCCGATCCTCGCTATCCTTTCATCTACATCGCCTCGCTGATGCGCACCGGCTCGACGTTGATCAGCGAAGCCCTCACAGAGCTGCCGCACGCCTTCATCTTCCGCGAACCGCACATCGGCAAGAACACGTTCCGTTACAGACCAGACGATGTGGAGCGATTCCGGCAGTATGGTTTCGACCTCGAAGCATTCTTGAAATACCGGCTGGTGTTTGCTTTCTTCCAGCGGCGACTGCGCTTTCTGGGATACCGGCAGGATTACATGGTGCGTGTTTTCAAATATCGCCTGATTCCACAAATGGCAGGGACTGCGAAGCAATTTGGAGTAAAAGAAATCGACAACCGCGGCTGGCAGAATTACCACCGCCATTTCCCCGACATGAAAGTCATCCTGACCGCCCGCGACCCGCGTGACATTTATCTCTCGCTCCGCCGCGTGGGTCGCTGGCGCCGCGAGCAGAACCCTGATCTGGTCGCCCAGGCACAGCGGGTGTTCGATCTGATGCCGGAGTATGTGGGGTATTGGGGGTATCAGCAGACATGAGACTTTCTCATCAACGCAAATTCGTTTTTCTGGCTTACCCACGAACAGCCAGCAGCACGATCCGCAGCTTGTTGGACGAGATATCCGAAGTAAAAGGAGTCCATCTTTCGGATACCACACCAGAATTTCCGTTTCATTACCATATATCGGCCAGAGAATTGAAACGTGTTTTTGATAGGCACGGGTGGAACTGGTTCCAGTACAAAAGATTCTGTGTAGTACGCAACCCTTATACCAGACTGGTGTCCCTCTTCAATCGCCGCAGAGAGAAGGAATCGTTGTGGAACCCGCGAATTCGCCTGAAAGGAAATCTGTTCAATCGGTTAATCTGTCGATTGCCAGCCAGGCCCGCGTTTAATTTGTTTGTCTTATCTCGAAACCCCCGGCAGGGTGTGGCCAGGAATCTGCAATCTTTTATCGGAGACGCAATCGGCAATGTATTGGTAGAGGACATTTTGCAATTTGAACATTTGAAAGAACAACTCCCAGAATACCTTCACGGCTTGGGGGTTGAAATATCTGCGGACGATATCCCTAAACTAAATGCCTCCAGCAGCCAGACAAGTTATGTTGAACTGTACACTGATCTGGCCCGTAGAAAAGTTGAGCAAATGTACCAGTATGAAATCAAACGATTTGGCTACAAATTTGGAGATTGAACAAATCCCATCCGAAATAGAATCCAGATCTTCTCCTGTCCTGATCACCGGCTGCCGACGCAGCGGCACCACACTTCTACGCGCTATGTTAGCCGAACACCCCCGGTTACTGGTGCATTCGGCTGAGCCGCAATTCATTTTTGGGCTATATCAACGTTTTGGCACAACTGTTCATAACATCCCCGCAGCAATACAATATCTTTGCAGTCACCCCCGCTTGACTGACAAAACTCATAAAAGGAGAGTGGTAGCATACAAGATTACCTTGGGACGAGCATCTTGAGCTTTGGAAGCTGAAACGGGTTCCGGGGCAGGTCCCGAATCCAGCCATGAAAAACGGAGTAGAAAACGGTTATTGGTCAATCCGGCGCCAGTCGGATCGTCACATCTGGAAGTATACACGCCTTCGAACCAAACCCTTTATCTGTACAGCGTATTCATATACGCTCTCTTCACTCAGACACATGGATTGACCATTGATACGCGACTTGCGCCTTTACGTAATTGGAACGGAGAGCGACAAATTGTCATTGCCAAACCAGTGTAAAGCATGAATATTTCTGTCGTTATCGCCACGCACAACCGAAAAGAAAAATTGCGCCACTGTATTGCTGCCATTACCCGGCAAACCCACCCCGCCAGCCAAATCATCGTCGTAGATGACGCTTCTACCGATGGTACGGGCGCAATGCTCGAGGCCGAATTCCCTCACGTAGAGTACGTGCGTCTGGAGGCCAACCAGGGGCCGGCAGTAGCCCGCAATCGAGGTATTAGGATCGCTCATGAGGAGATCATCGCATTCACAGATGACGACTGCCTGCCTCCACCCAACTGGCTCGAACAACTGAGTGCCGGCTTCACGGATTACCCGCAAGTTGTCGGTGTAGGTGGTTACCAGGATCCCCCTAAGGAACTCATTCGGCACAATCCTATTGCTCGCGCCGAACACCTGGACCGCCTACAACGCTGGGGAGAATCTGCCGAACGCCCCCAGTGTGGTGGTTACGAAGTGCCCGGATTTGGTACCAACAACGCCGCTTATAAACGCCGCGTGTTATTGGAAGTCGGTGGTTTCGATGAAACATTCCCGGTAGCTGCTGGAGAAGACGCCGATTTGAAATGGCGCATTACAGAGAAAGGGTATAAGTTGCTCTATTTGCCGTTGAAAGTTGAGCATCATCGTGCCTATACCTGGCGCGCACAATGGCATTCGTCCATCCGGCGCGGGATTGGCGCCTATTATTTCGAATTACAACGAGGACACCCGCCTGGATTAGGCCGTATTACACTGCGGTTAGGTAAACGTTTGTGGAAATTTTTTCCCGATTTGATTCAACTGCCCTGGCCCGCTGCTCCGGTGAATTTGTTTTCACGATTAGGCGACGTACTGGGGCAGTACCGCATGGCCGTCAGGAACCATTCATGAGTCGGGGTTGGGTGCTTACAGAGAAATACAAAACGAAACCCTTATCCGGTAAAACACAAATGCAAGTTCTTTTTACAACAGTTGTCCGAGGTGCCCCCGTGGAACAGGGGGGAGAATTGATCCAGCTCGATTGGGATTCCAAAACGGTGATCAACAAGCATCCCATTATGCCAACCAACCCTTCGATCCACGATCCCAACCCGCGGGGCAACAGTCGCGGTGGAAGAGGCATAGAAATCATCGGCGATCAAATTGTGGTTGCCTCGTACCACACGCTCAAGTTTTTCGACCGTCGTCTTTCTCCTTTACGTGACTTTTCTCACCCTCTCATGGTGGGGCTGCACGAAATTTACGCACATCCAGAGGGGGGCACAAAAATTTGGGTCACATCTACCTCCATCGACGCAGCTCTACAATTTGACCTTCATCGGGAAAAGCTAACGGATCAATACTGGCCGCGTGAAATGCCAGTTTTTCAACAAGCATTGGGGATTACACCGTTGGAAATCGATAAAACCGCGGACAATCGTCTGGAATTTTTAGAAAGCAAACATTTTAGAGGCCCCTCCCACCTGCACCTGAATGCTGTTACCTGTTGGCAGGGAGACGTATATGCGCTTTTCCCCGCTTTTGGGGTGGTGGCGAATTTGAGCAAAGAAAGCATCGCACTCCAGGCACAACGCATAAAACGCGCCCATAACCTGATGATCCTGCCAGACGGCATCGCCATCATCAATGACACATACGGACGTACAATTCGATTTTATGATCTCAACACCAAAAAATTGGTGAAAGCAATCAATTTGCGAAGCTTTCCAGAAATCACTCAATTGGTGCATTGGCAATACAAGGCCTATTTTGCCATTCGAGAAAGCCTCAGAAAGATGTCCTTTCCCCTTTCCCCCCTGCCTCGGCCTTTTTTCGTGCGTGGTATGGACCTGGTCGGTAATCGTTTGTTCGTAGGGATCGCACCCGCTACGATTGTATGTCTGGATTGGGAGCAAAACAAACTTCTCGATCTCTTTTCATACTCGAATAATCTTGAAGCCGTCGTTCACGGCATCAAGGTTATTGACCCGGATTCAGGATAGAATTGACGCGCCCGCGGCATCGTCTTACAATTGGAGTAAGGCGCTGGTATGAAAAAGGGTAATCGCCTGCAGATCACCCAGGAGAGAGACCACATCGTCCTCACCACCTATGCACATCCTCCTCTTCTGCAAACACCTGGCGGCGCTGGCGTGGCCTCCTCACCGGGACGCAGGCGTTGCAGACCCACATGAACGAACACGCCGAGGAACTTCGGAATGAGCGTTTGCCTTGACGCCTTCGTGCTGCTGGCCTGGCTTCAAGACGAACAGGGCGCCGACCTGGTTGAAGAATCGCTCCAAAGGGCTGCCGAGGAAGAGAGCTTTCGGTCTCTCCTTTCTGTCGTCAACCTGGGGGAGCCATCTCAAGGGAATGGACAACGCAGATGTTTTCTGGGACGAGGCATATAGGGGGATATTGCCGGTCTTGACGTTGGTATCTTCGTGATGACGCTTTCGCCCCCCATCAACGTCTCCATTTTCCGCGATCACCCCGACGAGGGGTGGTTTAGCATGGAGCGGTATGCCGATGGACTTCTAGCCGGACTCCGCGCGGTGGGGGCTGGGGATCGGGTACAGCCTCACACCCCGCCGGGAAGATGGCCTGTCCCGAAAGGGCTGCTCCTCCGCCGGATGCTGGCCTATCCTGCCTGGGCCAAGCGGCATCAATCCGACGTCAATCATATCCTCGATCATTCCTATGGGCATCTGACCTTTGGCTTGGACCCCAACCGCACCGTTGTCACCATTCACGACATCGCACCTCTCCTTTTTCCAGGGCACCGCCTGGGGTTGAGCGGGCTGGCGTGGCGATGGGCCTGGCAAGGGACGCTGCGAGCGGCGAAACTCATCGCGGTTTCCGAATTCACCCGCCAGGAGGTCATCAAACGGTTTTCCGTTGACCCGGCGCGCGTCCAAACCATCCCGGAAGGTGTGGAGCCGCACTTTCGAGTGCTGGACGCGGGCAGGTTAGCCCGGACAAGGCACAAGTTCGCCCTCCCCAAACGCTTTGCCTTGAATGTCGGCAGCACACACCCTCGCAAAAACATCGCAGGGTTGTTGCGTGTGATAGCCGGGCTGGATGTGCCGCTTGTGCAGGTGGGGGGACGACCCAGCGAGGCACAATTGAAATTGGCTACCGAATTGGGACTTACTGATAAGGTGCAATTTTTGGGGCCTGTCTCAGAGACTGATTTGGTCGCGTTGTATAATCTGGCGACGGTGTTCGTGTTTCCGTCCCTGTATGAGGGATTTGGCTTCCCTCCGTTGGAGGCGATGGCCTGCGGTACACCCGTGGTGTCCAGCAACCTGTCCAGCCTGCCGGAAGTGGTGGGCGACGCGGGTTTGCTGGTCGACCCGCACGACACCGAGGCGTTTCGGGACGCAGTGGCGCAGGTTTTGGAAGACGATTCCCTGGCAGAAGACTTGCGGGCGCGAGGGTTGGCACACGCCAAAAAGTTCACCTGGGAAGCCACCGCGCGGCAGACGCTCAAGGTGTATGAAAGTCTCTCAGGATAACAGTACTTACGCAGTTGGGAACTGTGAGCACCCGTCATTCTGAGGGAGCGCAGCGACCGAAGAATCCGGAGCGCAGCGACCGAAGAATCCGGAGCGCAGCGACCGTCGGGGCGACCGGCCGGTCGCCCCGACCACCAATGGCCACGCGCCGAACAACCATCCCCGGTCCCCCGTCCCCGGTCAAATAACACAAGCAACAGTTGGCATGAACTGCGTAAGTACTGTCAGGATAAGCGACAAAAAACCGAGTTTTCAGAAGAACTCGGTTTCTCGAATCCGTTATATGCCCGACCCAACCCCCACCCTCTTCATCGATCACGCCCCCGCCATGGGCGGCGCGGAAGGCGTGCTTCTCACCGTTTGCAAGCACCTGGGCAAAAACCGCTGGCGGCCCGTCCTGGCCTGTCATGGCACACTCCTGGAAAAAGCGCAACGTCTGGGGTTGGATGCGCACCCCGTCACCCTGCCGCGCTTGCGTCGTTCGCCCCGCGCACTGATGGATTGGTGGGCGGGTGTGCAAACGCTCAGCAGGCTGGCGAAACGCACTCCTGCACGGTTGATGTACGCCAACACGGTACGGAGCATGTTTTACGCCTTGCCAGCCGCCCGTCTCGCCCGCCTCCCGCTCGTCTGGCATTTTCACGACTTCTGGCTCTCCGAATCCCGCCCGCGGCGTTTGTGGGCTGACCGTTTGCTGAAACAACTCCTGTGCGCCGCGGCCACGCGAGTGATCGCCAACTCGCACGCCACCGCCGCGCACCTGCCGTCCGGCTGCAACCCCGTCGTGGTCCACAACGCCATTGACATCGCCGCCTTCGACCCCACCCTGGACGGAACCCCCTTCCGAGCGCGGTACGGCATCCCCGCGGGGGTGCCGGTCGCGGGCATGGTGGGGAGGCTGCGGCCCTGGAAGGGGCAGGCGCGCTTTTTGCGCGCCATGGCGCGGGTGGCCGAAGCCCTGCCCGAGGCGCGTTTTTTGATCGCCGGCGGCGCGATTTTCGGGGTGCAGGACGATTACGAGGCCGAACTGCACCGCCTGGCCGCGGAACTGGGGCTGGCCGGGCGCGTGGTGTTCACCGGCCACCTGGACGATGTGCGGCCCGCGCTGGCCGCTCTGGACGTGTTCGTGCATCCCGGCGATCCCGAACCCTTCGGGCTGGTCAACCTGGAGGCCATGGCCATGAGGAAGCCGGTGGTGGCTTTTGCTCACGGCGCGCTGCCGGAGATCG
>JALUWE010000497.1 GCA_027019845.1 Anaerolineales bacterium
CATCCCCACCCCCATCCTTCGACTTCGAGCGGCTGCGCCGCCCTCCGCTCAGGATGCAATCCCCAATACCCAATATCCAATACCCAATATCCAATACCCAATCCCAATCCCTATCCCAATCCCAATCCCAATCCCAATCCCAATCCCTATCCCTATCCCCCATCCCCACCCCCATCCTTCGACTACGACCGGCCTTCGCCCGCCCTCCGCTCAGGATGTAATTACCCAATTACCCAATTACCCAATTACCAGCACCCAATACCTAATACCCAACACCCAATACCCACTCCCCACCCCCTCGACTTCACTCAGGACAAGTCCCCAAACATGCCGACCGACACCGCCACTATCGAAAAAATCGTCGAAATCGTGACCCGCGAGGTGCTGATCGCGCTGGCCGAGCAGGAACAATCCCAGGCCAACGGCGATCACTGCACCGTCGAGTGCGCGGAAGGGCTGTGTGTGCAAACCTGCTTCGACCGCGTGGGAAAGGTGGTCAGCGCGGGCGCGCAGCGGTTGACCTCCGGGCTGGGCGTCGTCCCCCCCGCGGAGCACATCGCCCGCATGATCGACCACACCCTGCTCAAACCCGACGCCACCCCCGACCAGATCGCCCAACTGTGTTACGAAGCCCGCAAATACGGCTTCGCCTCGGTGTGCGTCAACCCCATTCACGTCAAATTGTGCGCCGAGCTGCTCAAGAACACGCCCGTCAAAGTCTGCACGGTGATCGGTTTCCCGTTAGGCGCGACCGCGCCGGACGTGAAAGCCTTTGAGGCGCAAAAAGCCCTGGACGACGGCGCTACCGAGATCGACATGGTGATCAACATCGGCGCGCTCAAAGCCAACGATTACGAGCTGGTCGCCCAGGACATCCGCGGGGTGGTGCAGGTGGCGCACGCCCGCGGCGCGCTGGTCAAAGTGATCCTGGAAACCGCGCTGCTCACCCGCGAAGAGAAGATCGCGGCCTGCCTGCTGGCCAAAGAGGCTGGCGCGGATTTCGTCAAGACCTCCACCGGATTCGGCGGCGGTGGCGCGACCGTGGAGGACGTCGCCCTGATGCGCAAGGTGGTCGGCCCCGAGATGGGCGTCAAGGCCTCCGGTGGCGTGCGCACCTTCGAGGACGCCCAAAAAATGGTCGAGGCCGGTGCCACCCGCATCGGTGCCAGCGCGGGCGTCAAAATCGTGCAGGGCGGCGCGGGAGAGAGTGGATATTAGTGCATTGGGTATTGGTAAAACGGTAACTTCAACTTACCACTTGAACTTGTAACTTAAACAGGACTTACGCACTTGAAAAGTCGCACCCAGACCTCACAGGTCTCAAAGCGCATGGAGATGCCCGGATGCAATCCATTTTGGGTAAAATCTTCCCGTATCGTGTGGTAGCAGACCTGTGAGGTCTCAACTGCGTAAGTTTAAACACACTATGCTCATCGCCAAAGTCATCGGCACCACCGTTTCTACGATCAAGGACGAAAAACTGCACGGGCGCAAGCTGCTCATCCTGCGCCAGACCGACGAACGCGGCCAGCCCCTCGGCAAGCCCTACGTGGCCGTGGACACGGTAGACGCCGGAGTGGGCGATCTGGTGCTCACTGCCCACGGCTCCAGCGGCAGGCAAACCTTTCTCACCAAAGACGCGCCGGTAGACGCGGTCATCATGGCCGTGATCGACCACCTGGAAGTAGATGGAGAGGTGGTGTATCGGAAATCGTAATGGGTGAGAAAGAATATCTCTTTACTCAAACGCTCATGCCCCCTCTCGACCCCGACCTCCTCTCCATCCAGGAAGCCCGCCGCCTGGCCGTTGCAGCCCGCGACGCGCAGCGCCTCTGGGCTGAGGCTACGCAGGAACAGGTAGACCGCGTCTGCGCGGCCATGGCCGATGTCGCGTTTCAAGCCGCGGAACGCCTGGGCCGCATGGCCGCCGAGGAGACCGGCTACGGTGTGCCCGACCACAAGCGGCTCAAAAACGAGTTCAGCTCCAAAAACGTCTGGGAGAGCATCCGGGATGTGAAAACCGTCGGCGTCATCGAGCACGATCCGGCGCGCAAACTGTACAAGATCGCCTGGCCTATGGGTGTGGTGGTAGCCCTGACCCCCAGCACCAACCCCACTTCGACCGTGATGTTCAAAATCCTGATCGCGGTCAAAGCGCGCAACGCCATCGTGATCGCGCCCCACCCGGCCGCGGCCAAATGTAGCCTGGAGACCGCCCGCCTCATGGCGCGGACCGCCGAGGCCGCGGGCGCGCCCCCGGGCCTGATCAGCTGCATGGAGCACGTCAGCCTGCCGGGCACGCAGGAACTGATGCGCCACCGCTACACCGCCCTGATCCTGGCGACCGGCGGCTCTGCCATGGTCAGGGCCGCGCACTCCGCGGGTAAACCGGCCTACGGCGTGGGTCCCGGCAATGTGCCCGTGTACGTGGACCGCAGCGCGGACCTGGAGAAGGCCGCCCGCTACATTGTGGGCAGCAAAGCCTTCGACCACTCCGTGATCTGCGCCACCGAGCAGGCCGTGGTAGCCGATAAACCCATCGCCCGCCGCCTCGAAGCGTTGATGCAGGCCGAAGGCGCGTACTTTGTCACCCCGCGGCAGGCCGAGGCGTTGCGCCAAACCCTGTTCCACCCGGATGGCAGCATCAACGTGAGCACCGTGGGCAAATCGCCCCAATATCTGGCCGCGATGGCCGGTTTCGTGGTGCCCGATTGGGCGCGCATCCTGGTCGCCCGGCTGGACAGCGTAGGCCGCCAGGAGCCGCTCTCGCGCGAAAAACTGACCACCGTGCTGGGCTGGTACGAGGCCGACGGCTGGGAGGCGGGCTGCGAACGCTGCATCGAGTTGATCCAGTTCGGGGGGCGCGGCCACAGCCTGATCATCCACGCCACCGATCAAAAGGTGATCATGGCGTTTGGCCTGGAAAAACCCGTCTTCCGCATCGCGGTCAACACGCTGGGCACGCTGGGCGCCATCGGCCTGACCACCGGCGTGATGCCCTCCATGACGCTCGGCTCCGGCGGGGTGGGCGGCGCCATCACTGGCGACAACATCACCGTACATCACCTGTACAACGTCAAGCGGCTGGCCTACGAGACCAGCCCCCCGCCCGAAAGCGCGCTGCGCCCCGGCGCGATCCCCAAAGGCTCGATCTTCACGCCCGACCCGCAAAAGATCGAAATGGTCGTGCGCGAGGTGGTGCGTGAAATATTGCAGGCATGAAAACGACGCGGTATTTTCGGGAAAGAATACTGCTAAAACGACCTTATTTGAAGTTGGAATGGTGCGAGATGGCTTTGCGCAATCCTGTTAAGAGAGAACTTCAGCCGGATGGCCGAATTCGGTTTTGGGTATTTGTTCCAGAGCTTGAAAAATATTTGCGAGTGGTAACTCTCGAGGATGGTGAAACCATCCATAATGCGTTCCCAGACCGGAATTTCAAGGGATAAAGCCATGAGATTTCATTATTATCCCGAAACAGATTCGCTTTACATCGACTTATCGCATAAGTCCAGCGTGGATTCAATAGAGATCGCCCCTGGTGTTGTGGTGGATTTTGATGAGAACGGCAATATCGTTGGTGTGGATATCGATCACGCCAGCCATATTGTCGATTTGTCCCGGCTGGAAGCCGTATCCTTACCTGTGACCAGCCTGTCACTGGTACAACCTGAAAAATAACGTCAAAGGAGAAACAACATTATGGCAAGAGACCCTCAAATGATAGCCCTCGGCATGGTCGAAACCCGCGGTCTGGTCGGCTCGATTGAAGCCGCGGACGCGATGGTCAAGGCCGCCAACGTGGTGCTGATCGGCTCGGAGTACACCGGCGGCGGCTACGTCACCGTGATGGTGCGCGGGGACGTGGGCGCGGTCAAAGCCGCTACGGACGCGGGCGCGGCCGCGGCCAAACGCGTGGGCGAGCTGGTTTCCGTGCATGTCATCCCGCGGCCGCACGAGGATGTGGAAATGATCCTGCCGCAGAACACCAAAGGCAACATTGGCGGGCGTTCCGCTGGCGGCAAATAGTCACCTTTCTTGAACCTTGCACATTTCGACTTACCCGCATACCTGACCCGCGCCCGCCAGGTGCTGCTGACCCCCGACGAGGCCGCCGCAGCCCCGCGGCTGCCGGAACCCCCCAGCGGGGCCTTGCGCGTCGGCGTGGACCTGGGCACCGCCTATCTGGTGGTCGTGGTGCTCGATCAGGACTGCCGGCCCCTGGCAGGCGAGTTCCAGTTCGCGCAGGTAGCCCGCGACGGGCTGGTGGTGGATTTTTTCGGCGCGGTGGAGATCGTCAAAGGCATGAAGCAACGCCTGGAACGCCGCATTGGACGGGAGCTGACCCGCGCGGCCACCGGCTTCCCGCCGGGCGTCCCCCGCGCGGAGGTGCGCGCCACCGCCAACGTGGTCGAGGCCGCGGGCATGGTCTGCACCGGCATGGTGGACGAACCCACCGCGGCCAACCATGTTTTGGGCCTCCAGAACGGCGTGATCGTGGATGTGGGCGGCGGCACCACCGGTATCGCGGTGATCGAAGACGGGCAGGTGGTCTACACCGCGGACGAGCCGACCGGCGGCACGCATTTTTCCCTGGTGATCGCCGGCGCGCTGGACATCCCCTTCGACCAGGCCGAACGCCGCAAGATCGACCCGGACGAGCAGCCCGCGCTGTTCCCGCTGGTGCGCCCGGTGATGGAGAAAGTAGGCAGCATTGTTTCCCGCCATGTACGCCGCTTCGGGCCGCCGCGCCTGGTGTTGGTGGGCGGTAGCGCAGCTTTCCCCGGCATGGCCGCGGTGATCGAAGAATACACCGGCATCCCGACGGAAGTGACGCCCGAACCCATGTTCGTCACCCCGTTGGGGATCGCCGTTCATAACCAATTTCAGGAGACTTGATGGCTGATACATTCTCACTTCGCTGTTACTGCTATCTGGACCGGATGCAGGCCCAGTACGCGGCCTTCGTGGGTACCGTCACCCAGGGCGACCTGCCCACCGAGGGCATGGCCTCCCTGTACGTGGAGATGGCGCCGGGCAACGAGGTCTTCCGCACCGTGGACATCGCGGTCAAGGCCACGGAAGCCAAACCCGGCGCGCAGATCGTGGAACGCGAGTTCGGCATGTTCGAGATTCACTCGCCCAACCAGGCCGCGGTGCTGGAATCTGGCCGCATCGTGCTGGAGCGGCTGGGGCTGCGGGTGGAAGACCGCATCCGTCCCAAGATCGCCTCCATCCAACTGATCACCAACGTAGACCCCTACCAGGCGCAATTGCTCAACCGCTTTCGCCGCGGCAGTATGCTGGTGCCCGGCGAGACCCTGCTGGTGCTGGAGGTCGCGCCCGCGGCCTACATCAACTTCGCCTGCAACGAGGCCGAGAAGAAAGCCAGCATCAAAATCGTACACGTCTCTTCGGTCGGGCGGTTCGGGCGCATGTGGCTTTCCGGCACAGAGGCCGAGATGATCACCGCCCGCAACGCGGCTGTGCAGGCCCTGGAGAGCCTGGAAGGGGTGGATGGGTAAAAGGATCAACCATGGCCAAGACTTTTTATACCGAACGTGACATCGAAGACCTGGCCCGGCAGGGGGTGACTTCGCTGGTGGTGGATGAGAACGTGGTGCTCACCGATCTGGCGCGCGAGAAGGCCGAACGCCTGGGCGTGCAACTGGTGCGCGAGCACGACACCCCGCCCAGCGCGCCGGTGCGCCCCTACATTTCCCCACCCTCCCCGGCTGCCGGTTCTCCCCCGGCTTCTCCCGGCAAACCGCACAGCAAAGCCGAACTCCGGCAGCGTGTGCGTGAGGCGGTCATCGCCCGGCTGGGAGGGGAGGTGGACCCTGCGCTGCTGGAGACCATCATCCACCGGGTGCTGGACAGCGTTGGGGTGAAGTGAGATGATTTTTGGACGCGTGCGCGGCAGCGCGGTTTGCACGATCAAATATCCCGGCACCGAGGGGGTAAAGCTGTTGGTGGTCGAACCGTTGAACAAGCGGCTGGAGCCGGTCGGCCCCTTGCAGGTGGCGGCGGACGTGGTGCAGGCCGGCCCGGGCGATCTGTGTATGATGGTGCGCTCCCGGGAGGCCTCCCTGGCCCTGCCGGATGTCAAGTTCGTGCCGGTCGATCTGGCCCTGGTGGGCATCATCGACGAGCTGGTCGTGCGCCCGGACGGGGAGTTCGACTTCACCTTGAAACCCGGGCACGTGAGGTACACCTGATGACGCTGGGCAAGGTCGTGGGAACGGTGGTGACCACCATCAGCCACCCGCATTTCAAGCACCGGCGTTTGCTGGTGGTGCAGCCGCTGGTGCTGCCGGGCGACCCGCTGGAAGGGGAGTTCATCGCGCTGGACACCACCCACGCCGGGATCGGGGACACCGTGCTGGTCAACCGGGAGGGCAACGGCGCGCGGCAGGTGTTAGACAACCCGGACGGGTGCGTGATTTCGGTGATCGTGGGGATTGTGGATTCGCTTTTCATTGCCGGGTTTGAGTGAAGTGTGCCGGTAGGGTGGTTAGGTGGGGATTAAAAAGCCGATATTTCATACTTTCTTCCCCTTGCGGTGGCTTTTCTCCCCCTTTATAATCACGCTGATACCGGAGGTAACTTTGGAAAATTTTCAATCACAGGCTTATCCTGATCCGTTTGAACCCGCTGAAGGGAAATCAGGATTTGCACGTTTTATTGTCGATGTTTTCGAGACCATCATCCTGTCGTTGGTCTTGTTTCTGGCGATCAACGCCATTTCGGCGCGTATCCGGGTGGACGGCTACAGCATGGAACCGACGTTGCGCAGCGGGGAATTCGTGATCGTCAACAAAGTGGCCTACAAATTGGGCGAACCAGCCCGGGGCGACATCGTGGTGTTTCGTTTTCCGAAAAACCCGGAGCAGGAGTATATCAAACGGGTGATCGGCTTACCTGGGGACGAAATATCTGTCCGTAACGGGATGGTGTACGTCAACAATATCCCGTTGGAAGAAGGGTACATCAAGTCGCCCCCGGCATACGTTGGAAACTGGACGGTGCCGGAGGACGCGCTGTTCGTTCTAGGGGACAACCGCAACAATTCTTCGGATTCGCACAATTGGGGTCCCGTGGATATGGATTTGGTGATCG
>JALUWE010000498.1 GCA_027019845.1 Anaerolineales bacterium
CTCCCCCCTCGAAGGCATCTCCCCAACCGACTTCAGCGTGCGCCTCCACCCCGACGGCGGCCTGTACACCGGCGACCTGGTCAGCTTCGAAGTCATCGCCCCCCCGGACGTAAACCTGGACGACCGGCAGATCAGCATTCGGATAAATGGCGAAACCGAGCTAGACCCCGCCGGATTCGGCAGCTTTGGCATCGGCGGGCGCTACCAGGCCACCCTCTGGTGGGCCTGGGACACCACAGGCCTGCCCCCCGGCGACTACACCCTCACCTACGCCATCATCCCCGACGGCCCCTCCTGGACCGAAACCCTCACCCTGCTGCCGGACACCGCGCTGCCCTACCCCGAGCCCCAGGCCGCCTGGGCCACCGCGGAGAGCAATTGCTGCCTCTTCTACTACATCACCGGCACCGCCGCAGCCCGCGACATCGAAACGCTGATGCAAATCGCAGACCAGCAAGCCGAAAACATCACCCAACAGTTCGGCGGCGTGGAACTCGAAGAGCCGATCACCGTCGTATTCGTGCCACGGGTGCTGGGACAAGGCGGCTTCGCAGGCAGCGAAATTTACATCTCCTACCTGGACCGCAACTACGCGGGCAACGCGCCCGGCCAGGTCCTCAGCCACGAAATCGTCCACATCCTGGACGGGCGGTTGGGCGGCGAGTTCCGCCCCACCCTGTTCGTCGAAGGGCTGGCCGTGTACCTGAGCGGCGGCCACTTCAAAAAAGAACCCCTCATGCCGCGCGCCGCCGAAGCCCTCGATCTCGGCTGGTACCTCGACCTGCAGCCCCTCGCCGACGACTTCTACCCCTCCCAACACGAGATCAGCTACCTCGAAGCCGCCTCGCTCATTCAATACATGGTCGAAACCTGGGGCTGGCAGGCCTTCTCGGACTTCTACCGCAACATCCAGCCCGACCCCGACCACCGCCAATCCGCAGCCATCGATCAGGCTCTGCAAGCCCGCTTCGGCCTGACCTTCGAGCAGCTCGAAACCCAATTCCTGGACGCGCTCGCCCAACTCCCCGACAACCCCACCCTGGAAGACGACGTGCGCCTGACAGTGATGTTTTTCGACACCGTGCGCCGCTACCAGCAGGCCATGGACTCCTCGGCCTATTTCCTGACCGCCTGGCTGCCCGACGGCCCCACCATGTGGGAGCGCGGCATTGTGGCCGACTTCGTGCGCCATCCGGCCGCGCCCGAAAACATAGCCCTGGAAACCCTGCTGGTGAACGCAGACGCCGACCTGCGCAGCGGCAACTACGTGCAGGCCGAATATGCGCTGCAAGCGGCCAACGCGGTGCTGGAGGCCTACGAAGCCGGGGACACCTCCCCCTTTTACGCCCACCCCCTGGCCGCCGACCATCTGGCCGTGGTGCTGGCCGTCCAGGCAGCCGGTTACACCCCGCAAAAAATACGCATCGACGGCCAGCAAGCGCGGGTGTGGGCCAACGCCGGTGAGGAGGAACTGGTTGCGTTAATGATGCAGAGGGAAGAAACAGGGTGGGTGCTCGAAGAGTGAAGCAACCCGTCCCCGTGGTTCACAACAATGCCAGCGCCACCCCGATCAGGGCCGAGAGAATGCTGATGAACATAAAGCGGTACACGATTTGCTGCTCGCTCCAGCCCAGCAACTCGAAAGTGTGGTGAATCGGGCACATCAGGAACACCCGCCGCTTTTCACCGTATTTTCGCAGCGAGTACCAGAAATACGAGAGCTGGATGATGTCGGTCACCACCTCGACCACGAAGATGAAGGCGATCACAGGCAGCAGCAACCATTGCCCGGTCATCAGTGCCACGATCCCCAGGGTGGCCCCAACCGAGAGCGAACCGGTATCCCCCATGAACACCCGCGCCGGGTGCGCGTTGAACCACAGAAAGCCAAACAGCCCCCCCACCATGGCAAAATTGAAGATCGCCAGCCAGATTTGCCCCTGCAACAGCGCGATGATGCCGTAGGCAGCAAACGCCACCGCAGACAGGTTCCCGGCCAGCCCGTCCAGCCCGTCGGTGATGTTGACCGCGTTCGACGTGCCAACGATGATGAAGATGGCAATCGGCACGTACCACAGGCCGAGGTCGATCTTGAAGGGAATGAACGGAAAGGCCACGCTGTGCAGCCCGATCACGTAGTACAGAACCAGCGCGATGGCGGTTGCCAGCACAACCTGCCCGGCGAACTTGGCGCGCGCGCTGATGCCCTCCCCCTTTCGTACCCCGCGCACGCCTTCCCAATCGTCCAACGCGCCCAGCAAGCCGTAGAACACCAGCCCGGCCAGCGGAATGAGCACCGACCGCCCCTGCGGCGCGCCCTTGACCACGTTCGCCAGGTTGATCATGCCGATCACGAAAAAGACCGGCAGGATGATCATCACACCGCCAAACGTCGGGGTGCCCTGCTTGGTCATGTGGCGTCCCACGACGGCCTGCGCGCCGCGGATGCGGATGTTCTTCCCCAATCGAAAGTGTACCAGTGTGCGAATGATCACGTCTCCCCAGATGATTGTCAGCCAGCAGGCCAGAATGCCGAGTGAAATTGCGATGAACATGGTGGTGGTTGTTTGGTTCTTGGTTAGGCGGTGCTTGGTTGGGTGGTTGCGTGGTGCCTGGTTAGACGGCGCCTGGTTGGGTGGTTAGGTGGTGCTTGTAGACGGTGCCTGGTTGGGTGGTTGCGTGGTGCTTGGTTAGACGGTGCCTGGTTGGGTGGTTGCGTGGTGCCTGGTTAGACGGTGCTTGATTGCGTGATTGAACGATGGAACGTAAAACCTTACTTCCTACTTCCTACTTCTTACTCCCTACTTCTTGCTCCTCCCGTGGGTAGTACGACGGGAGCGACGCCAGCCGCGCCGAGGGCGTGCTGCACGGCCTGGAACTCGTCCCAGGGGTATTCGGTGTTGCCGAAGCACATGCTCTGTTCGTGGGCTTTGCCACAGGTGACGACCACATCGCCGGGTTGCGCCAGCTCGCGAATGGCAAAGTTGATGGCCTGCTGGCGGTCGGGAATGCAGAAATAGGATTGGTTGCGCGCCCCGCCCTGGCTTTCCACACCGGCCGCGATCTGTTCCATGATCTGCTCCAGACTCTCACTGCGCGGGTCTTCAGCGGTGATCACGGTGTAGTCGCAGTACCGTCCGGCGGACGCGCCCATGGGGAAGCGTTTACCGGGGTCGCGCTCCCCCGCGGAGCCGAAAACCGCGATCAATTTGCGGGGAGTGATGCCGCGCAATAGTTTGAGCACGTTTTCCAACGAGTTGGGGGTGTGGGCAAAATCCACGAACACGCTGAAAGGCTGCCCCAGATCGACGGGCTGCAGGCGACCCGGGGGCGGGGTGGCCTCTTCCAGACCGGCGGCGATGGCCTCGGGTTGGAGGCCCAATGAGAGCGCCACCGCGGTAGCAGCCAGCATGTTTTGCAGGTTGTATTCGCCCAGGAAACGGGTTTGGATGCGGCGGCCAATCTTGGGGATGGTAAACTGCATTCCGCCAGGGGTGTGGGAGACCTCGGTGGCGGTGATTTCTGCCTGGGGGGAAAGGCCGTAGGTCAGAATTTTTCCGGCTGCCAGTGGTTTTAGCCGTTCGTAGGAGCCGTCGTCCCGGTTGAGGACGCTGACTTTCACACCGCGCAACAGGCGGGCTTTGTCCAGCAGGTAGCGTTCGTAAGTGCCGTGGTAGTCCAAATGCTCGTGGGTGACGTTGGTGACCACGCCGATCTGGAAATTGCTGCCCCAGACGCGGTATTGCGCCAACCCGTGGGAGGTGGATTCCAGCACGACGTATTGGGAACCGGAATTTCTGGCTTCTTTCAGAAAATTTTGCAACTCGAAGGGGTTGGGGGTGGTGACGTGCAGGCCGAGGGGCACGTTTTCGCGGCCATGGATGACCGCGCCGGTGGTGCTGATCAAGGAAACGGGCAGGCCGGCGCGGCGCAGGATAGCGTAGATGATGTGGGAGGTGGTGGTTTTCCCGTCCGTTCCGGTCACACCGACCACGGTCAGACCGCGGGCCGGGTAGCCGTAGCGCAACACCGCCAGGAGCGCACGCGTGAAGTGGTACGGCGTAAACAACGGGCGCGGGAGAAATGGTTTGATTTTAGCAAGCATGAAGCGTCCAGAGAGTGGAGGGAAGGTTCTCCACTCTCCATTTGTGGCGTATATTTTTTCAGTAGTGGCGTTATATCCGGCGGCTTTTTGGGCGATTTCCAAGCCGCTATTCCTTTGGGGATCAGGAATTCAGGCTAGAAATTGAAAAGCGATTGAAAGTCGATGAAAAATGAGGCGATGAAGGGAATACCTACACACACCAACAGCAACAACAAACATCCGCAGCCAACCAAAATGAAGGTGCGGCGGTTGTCTTTGGGCGCTTCTTCGATAGGCGTCCCTCCCACCGGGGAAGGGGGCATTTCCTGGAACGTGTCCGCCGGTGGGGGTTGGTATTGGGGTTGGGGCGGGGCGGCTGGAATGGCTGCGGGTTCGGGAGCAGGCTCTTCCACTTTCACATCTTTTGCAGATACAGCCACGGTGGCGTCTGGGTCGAATCCAACCGCCTCGAAAACGAACACCACATGTTCTCCGAGCTGAATGGTATCCCCTTCGCTCAAAATGCGCGGGCCACTGATACGTTGTTCGTTGACAAAAGTTCCGTTTGTAGAGCCGAGATCCTCTAAGATGTACTGACCCGCCTGTACGATCAGTCGAACGTGTTTGCGAGATACTTCCGCATCGCTGACCACGATGTCGTTGCTAATGTCACGGCCAATGGTGATCTCATTTTTGGCCAGTTCATACGTCTGCCCGGGTTTGGGGCCGGCGCGCATTGCCAGTTGGAAAGATTGCGTTACCATGGTCATCTCCTCTCAACGTGTGTAGGGGAATAGTGTACTGATTTTTCGGGAAATCGTCAAAGGGGAAAGAAGTAAGAAGTAGGGAGTAAGAAGTAGGGAGTAAGAAGTAGGGAGTAAGAAGTAGGGAGTAAGGAGTAAGGAGTAAGGAGTAAGGAGTAGGGTCAGAGGTGGTCATCGCTGTCGTTTGTTCTGCTCACGAAATCTGGCCCACTGTTCTTCTAACTGTTCGAGCTGTTCGTGGGCACGTTGTTCTTCGATTCGAAAAAGTCGCTCTTGAAGACGTGCCAGGCGATGTGCGATGAAGAGGTGTACGAGCAATGCGGTGGATAAAACGATCCCGCCGGATAAAAAAGAGGTCATCGCAGCCGGATTCAGCGTTCTGGGGGCAATGATGGAGACGCATGACAACGAAGTACCCGTAAAAATGGAGAGCGAAAACGCCACCGGGTTGCTCAACAAGGGATGGTGGGGCAATTTCATCCCACTGGTATTGATTACGATGGGGATAGCGATCAATTCGCAGCTCAGAAAAGTGAAGATGAATATCAACAGGCGGGTAAACAGGCTGTAGCCGGTGGTGCTCAGGGTGACGTTCTCCATCCACATGATCGAAAAGACGATCAGGGTGCTGAAGGCGGTACCAAACCAGAATCGCCGCCGTTTGATTTGTTGGCGATGGCGCAAAAAATCGAGGTTGGAGCGCAACGTTTGGATTTTGATGAAAATATCAGCAGCGGAGGGTGCGTTGTTGCGTTCTTGATATTGCTTTTCCTGGGCGTCCTCCACCGGAGGGGGAGGTGTAAAGAGGTGGCGGTACTTGCGTGCCGGGTCCTGGCTGGTCCACATGATGCGGTGGTATTGGCGTCTTCTTTGCGGGTCGCTGAGTGTGCGGTAGGCTTCGTTGATGGCTTTGGTGCGCTCCTCGGCCAGTTTCCGCGAGGCAGCCTCGCGGTTCTGAAACAGGTCGGGATGGTGCTGTTTCGCCAGAGAACGGTAGGCGGCCCGGATTTCGTCGGGGGTGGCGTGGCGCGAGACGCCGAGGATGTCGTAGAAGGTCATGGGTGGTCTGGTTCGTCTGGTTCGTCTAATTCGTCTGACTGGTCTGACTGGTCGAAACAGTCAGCCGCCGGTCCTCCGTCTCCCGTCCCCCGTCCTCCGTCATCTCATACCCGAACACCTGCCCAAAGGCGGCCACCACTTTTTCGATCACGGTTTGCATGGAGGGCGGGGCGGACAGCAGGTCGGCCAGGTTGATGACGGGGTAATCCAGGCCGCAGCCGCGGATGCCGCGCCAGTATTGCATGTCGGTGTTGACGTTGAGGGCGAAACCGTGCCGGGAGACGCCGCGCGCGTCCACCTTGACGCCGATGGCCGCGATTTTGGCGGGTTGGCGCCGGGCTTCGGGGGGGCAGTGCGGGCAGCGGGAGGCCACGTCAGGCTGCACCCACACGCCGGTCAGCCCCGGTATTTGCCCGCTGGCCACGCCCAGTTCGGCCAGCGCCCGGATCAGGGTTTTCTCCAGTTTACGCAGGTAGCCGACGTAGTCCGCGCGCGGCAGGCGGGGGGAGCGGTTCGGGGCCGCCGCCAGCAACCCGCGAGGGGCCAGCGGGAGGATCGGGTAGCCCACCAGTTGGCCGGGCCCGTGATAGGTGACGTCGCCGCCGCGGTCCACCCAGTGGACTTCTATCCCGCGGCGTTCCAGTTCCGCCGCCTCCCAGAGCAGGTTGTTTGCCTGCCCGCGGCGCCCGAAGGTGTAGGTGTGGGGGTGTTCGAGCAGCAACAACGCCGGGGCGCGCGTGCCCGCCGCGACCTGGGCCGCGATTTGGGCTTGCAGGTCCCAGGCTTGCCGGTAGGGCACACGCCCGAGGGTGAGGATGTGGCAGGGGGGCATGGGGGAGTGGGCAGTGTTCAGTGTTCAGTGTTCAGTGTTCAGTGTTCAGTAGTTGGGTGTTGGTATTGGGTAATTGGGTAATTGGGTAATTGGGTAATTACATCCTGAGCGGAGGGTGGACGAAGTCCACTCGAAGTCGAAGGATGGGGGGTGGAGATAGGGATAGGGAGTGGGGATAGGGAGTGGGGATAGCATCCTGAGCGGAGGGTGGACGAAGTCCACTCGAAGTCGAAGGATGGGGGGTGGAGATAGGGATAGGGAGTGGGGATAGGGAGTGGGGATAGCATCCTGAGCGGAGGGCGGCGCAGCCGCTCGTAGTC
>JALUWE010000499.1 GCA_027019845.1 Anaerolineales bacterium
TCTTCGTAGCGGGCGCGGGCTTCGGGCAGTTCGGAGAGACGCACGTGCACGTCGCCCAGGCTCTTTATGCAGTTGGCCTCCAGTCGAGTGTCCTCGATCCCGAAACCCAGAGCGCTTTCCAACCAGGTTTCCCATTCTTCGTTGATGCGGAAGACGTTGTAAAACCAGTTGCGTGGCTTATAGGCCAGTTGTCCCAGCAGGTCGCCGTCTTTTTGCCCGGCAGCCCAGCGCGCGGCGCGGCGCAGGTTGTCCAGTTCGGCCAGCACGTGCGGGGCTGTGCTGGGGTCGTCGGTGAAATGTTGGTCGAACAGCCGGATCAGGTAATCCGCCATGCCGCGCATGGCCGCGTGGTGCTCTCCGGCTTCCTCCAGCTTTTCCAGCGCGAAATCGTGCAGAAGATCGTGCATGCGGAAGCGGCCGGGTTGCTCCCCAGGTTGCAGCAGGGAGGCCTCTTCCAGGCGCTCCACCGCTGCCAGGGCCTGCGCTGAATCTTCCTCCCACAGTGCGGCAGCCCCCGGGACCGAAAACCCGGAGGGGTGAAAAGCTGCCAGCCAGCGGAAGCGGCGCTGGTCCGCGGCGGGCAGGTCGTGGTAACTCAGGTCGAAGTTGGCGCGCAGGCTTTGGGAGGGGTCGTCCGAGCGGGAGAGGCGCGGCAGCCGGTCGTGAAGGTTATTCACGAACGTCTCCACTGGCCGCTTTCCCCGGCCGAGGTGCTTGAGAAGTCTGCGGGCCGCGATATCCAGCGCCAGGGGGTGGTAGGCGCAGGCCGCGCAGAGGTCGCGGGCGGGTTGCGGTTCGCTTTCCAGCGCATCTTTCAGGCCGGGGATGCTGGAGAGCAGGGCCAGTGCCTGGGTTTCGTCCATCACATCCAGACGGCGCAGCGCGCCTGCGGGGATGCCTGGAAGCTCGTGCAGGCGCGAGGTGACCAGCAGCGCGCAGTTTTCCGGCGGCAGGCAATATTTGAGATACGGGACGAAGCTGCGGCGCACGTCGTCCAGGAACACCGCCCTGGGGGCCTGGGACAGCGCGGCGCGCAGCAGCGCGGCGCGGCCTTCGGCATCCAGGTCCGGCGAAAATTCCACCTTCAAGGCGCGCGCCATGTGCGCGTGCACCGCTTCCAGGGAGCGGTCGCCGATCTCGACCCACAGCGTTGCGCCGGGAGTCTCGGATTCGAGTTCATGGGCCAGTTGTTTGGCGAGCTCGGTTTTCCCAATGCCGCCCATCCCGCGCACCCCGACCACAGCAGCCCGTTCCCGGTTGCGCAATGCGGCGCGCAATTCCTCCTGGATTTTCCCGCGGTGGATGAATTCATGCACCCGGGGCCGCGGGGGCGCGCTGCCGCCTGGGGATGTTGTCTCCCCAGAACGCTGTTCCAGCAGGGTGACCTGCCCGGCATGAATTTCGGTGTAGTTTTCTGCCTGAATGTTCCTGCCCCCTTCTCCGGTGGCGACCTGTGAGCGATCCCCAGTGACGTTTACTTCCTCTCCCCCGGAATCTTTTTCCGGAAACAGCAAATCCCGCAAATCTTTCACCCCGCCTGCCAATGCCGCCGCGCCAAGGATCGCCACCCCCAGCGCGGCCAGCCATCCGCCTGGAATCTCCAGCCATTCCGGGAACACAACCGTGCTGATGGCTGCGATCAACAGCCCCAGCCCGAACAGCACCAGAACGGCAACGATCGTTTTCTTCATCTCATCACCCGCACTCCCAATTCTACACCGAAAAAGCCCCCGCAGGCCGTCAAAACAGCACCGCGCAGCAGCCGGACACGGTCATTCCATTCGATTCCGCGCCCGCACCACCTCGGCCATGATCGCCAGCCCGATCTCCTCCGGGGTTTGGGCGTGGATATCCAGCCCGATCGGGCCGTGCAGCCTGTCGAGTTGCGCTTCGGTCAGCCCGGCTTCGAGCAGCCGCGCCCGGCGTTTGGCCTGTGTGTTGCGGCTGCCCAGCGCGCCGACGTAAAACGCGGGGCTGGGCAGGGCCACCATCAAGGCGGGGTCGTCCAGCTTGGGGTCGTGGGTGAGCACGGCCACCGCGGAAGTGCGCCCCAGCCCGATGCTTTGCAGGGCCTCGTCGGGCCAGGCCTGCACCAGTTGATCCGCGTGGGGGAAACGTTCGGGGCTGCCGAACGCCCGCCGGGGATCGACGATGACCGTCCGGTAGCCGAGCACCTGGGCGATTTTCGAGAGCGCAATCGAGATGTGTACCCCGCCGACGATCACCAGCGTGGCCGGGGGCAGGATGGCGTCCGCGAACACCTCCAGATCGGGGCGCCTGACCCGTTGGGGCCGCCCGCTGGCGAGGGCCGCGCAACCCGCTTCCCGTAGGGTGCGCGTCACCCCATCCTGAGCCGCGTCCCGGCCCTCTTCTCCCCCGACCACCACCACCTGCTCGCCGAGCACCTCCCGCGGCCCGGCGATCACCATTGCCTGCGCCACCGGCCTCCCCGCCCGAATGGCGGCGCGCACCCGTTCGAACGCGGGCACCTCCAGCGGCCGGACGAACACCTCGATCTGGCCGCCGCACGCCAGCCCGACCTCCCAGGCGGTTTCGTCGGCCACGCCAAAATGGAGCAGTTGCGGCTGGCCGGTTTCCAGCGTTTGCAGCGCGGCCTCCACCACCGCGCCCTCCACACACCCTCCACTGACCGAGCCGCTCATCTGCCCGCGGGCGTTGACCGCCATTCTGGCCCCCACCTTGCGCGGGGAAGAACCCCAGGTCTGGATCACGGTGGCGATGGCGATGTGGTGGCCTTGTGCGAGCCAGGCGTCGAGGTCAGGGAGAATGTCGTGCATGGGAATTCATGCTAATTTGAGCAGGTGTTCAGCCAGGTCTTCCAGGCTGGCGAGGTTGTGTACGGGGAGGAAATCGTCGATGAAAGGCAGGGCGGCCTGCATCCCGCGGGTGAGCGGTTCGTAGCGCGGGGAGCCGAGCAGGGGGTTGAGCCAGATCAGGCGGTAGCAACTGCGTTGCAGCCGCGCCATTTCGCGGCCCAGCAAATCCACGTCCCCGCGGTCCCAGCCGTCGCTGATGATCAGCACCACCGCGCCGCGGCCCAACACGCGGCGTGCCCAGTCGAAGTTGAAGCATTTGAGGGCCGCGCCGGTGCGGGTGCCGCCGGCCCAGTCTTGCACTGCGTGGGAGACTTCGTGCAGGGCCTGGTCGACGTTTTTGTATTGTAACTGGCGGGTGATGCGGGTCAGGCGGGTGCTGAAGACGAAGGATTCGACCGGTTGGTGCAGGGCGTGCGCCAGCCCGTAGAGAAAATGCAGCAGCAGGCGGGTGTAGCGTTCCATCGAGCCGCTGATGTCGGCGATGATCACCAGGGGGCGGGGTTTGTGTTTGCGTTCCCGCCGCGCCCAGAGCAGGATTTCGCCGCCGGTCTTGTGGCTTTTTCGCAGGCTGCGGCGCAGATCGAGGCGGCTGCCCGGCCCGGGGCGGGTGCGCCGCGTCCGGCGGCGGCCCAGTTCCAGGCTGAGTTCGCGCATCATGCGCTTGATCTCTTCCAGTTCCTCACCGCTCAGCTCGGCGAAGTCTTTCTGGCGCAGCACTTCGCGGGTGCTGTACGTCTGGGTGACTTGAATGATCGGGGGGCCGTCGTCCGTGCCGGGTTCGGATTCGCCGTTTCCGGCGGGGGAGGGGGCGGACTTGAGGGGAGGCGGCACGATGCGGGGGTGCTTTTGTCTGCGTTGCATCAGCGTGCCCAGGTCGAGCACGCTCCATTCGTCGATGGGTTTGCGCCAGAACAGGTCGAAGGCCTGGTCGAACAGGGGGATGTCCTGGCGGTCGTGGACCAGCAGGCCGCGAGCCGCGTAGTAGAAATCGTCCTTGTGGCCAATGGAGATGTAGTCGAGGGCCTGGACGAGGTCGATCATGCGCCCGGGGTTGATGTCCATGCCCAGGCCGCGCAGCAACCGCCCGAAGAGCAGCAGGTTGTGGAGGAAGTTGGGGCTGGGGGGCATGGGGGGATAGGGATAGGGATAGGGAGTGGGGATAGGGTGTTGGGTAATTGGGTATTGGGTATTGGGTATTGGGTATTGGGGACGCATCCTGAGTGGAGGGTGGAGCGGAGCGAGCCTGAAGTCGAAGGAGGGGAATCGATTATCGAATATCGAGTATCGAATATCGAATATCGAATATCGAGTATCGAATATCGAGTATCGAATATCGATTATCGATTATCGAGTATCCAGCATCGCTCTGTCGAGCAGGGCGCGGACGGTGGGGCCGTTCACTTTTTCCACGTCATCCTGGTATTTGAGCAGCACGCCCAGGGTGTCTTCCACGATCTGGGGGTCGAGGGCGCGCTGGTTGAGGGCGACCAGCGCGGAGGTCCAGTCCAGGGTTTCGGCTACGCCGGGGATTTTGTAGAGGTCCTCGCGGCGCAGCTCCTGGATGAAGGCGGTGATCTGGCGGGAGAGTTTTTCCGGGGCCTCGGGCACTTTGGCGCGCACGATTTGCAGCTCTTTCTCGAAGGTGGGGTAGTCGATCCAGTAGTACAGGCAGCGTCGTTTGAGCGCGTCGTGGACTTCGCGGGTGCGGTTGGAGGTGATCACCACGAAGGGGATGTGCCGGGCTTCGATGGTGCCGATTTCGGGGATGGTGATCTGGAAGTCGGAGAGCACCTCCAGCAGGAAGGCCTCGAATTCTTCGTCGCTGCGGTCCACTTCGTCGATCAGCAACACCACGGGTTTGTCGCGGGCGTGTTCGATGGCCTGCAGCAGAGGGCGTTTGAGCAGGTATTCGGGGCTGAACAGGTCGGCCTCGCTGATTTTTTCGCCGCGCGCTTCGGTCAGGCGGATGTTGAGCATCTGGCGGGTGTAGTTCCATTCGTACACCGCGTGGTGCACGTCCAGCCCTTCGTAGCATTGCAGGCGGATCAGGTCGGTGTCCAGGATGCTGGCCATCATTTTGGCGACTTCGGTTTTGCCGACACCGGCCTCGCCTTCCAGGAAGAGCGGGCGGTTGAGTTTGTAGGCCAGGAAGATGGAGGTGGCCAGCCCGCGGTCGGCGATGTAGTTGCGCTCGCGGAGCATGTCTTGGAGGGATTCGATGGAGGGGATGGGGGTCATGGGCGGGGATGGGTGTTCAGGTTCAGGGCCAATCGAAGGCGGCGATCCACTTCGAACATGTCGCGCGTGGAAAGAAGGCCAACTTGATACACGATCAGGGCGGGTTCGATGGTCGCAATCTTTGGGCGGACGAAAGAGGGTTTTAGTAGTCCTGCTTCCTGCCAATCCTTCAGAAGATAATCAATTTGCGGATTGGCCTTCGAGACCTGGGAGGAAACATAGGCGAGCAATAATTCTGAACGAATGTGGTGATACATGTGGCTGCTTACGATAACAGCAGGGCGTGTTTTGGAGGCAGATAGGTCTGTGTACGGAAAGGGAAGCAAAACCACTTCACCTCGTTGAAACGCCATAGAGTTTTCTCCAATCGTCATAAATTGCATCCTCGGGGTTATCCCACTCTTTTTCGAATGCAGCGAGACCCAGGTTTATCCAATCATTTTCCTCGGTGTCCTCATTTTCCAGCAAACTATCCAGAAGTAATTTCGCCAGCGTCAACCGCTCAATAGGCGTAAAATCGGTGACAGAATCCAGAATTTTGGCAACTCGCGGGGTGACGTTTGAATTTAACATGGTGTCGGGCACCTCCAAAGGAGAATCTCTCCTCTATTTTACTACAAGGCCTCTATCTCCAACCGCGTCTCGATCTGCACGCAATCCCGGATGGTGCGCGCCACGGGGCAGTAATCGGCGTGGAAGCCGTGCACCCGTTCCGCGGTTTCGCGGTGTTCGGATGCGATTTTGAGATGGTAGGTGACGAAAATGCGGCGAATGACCAGCACTTTGCCCTCCAGTTCGATCTCGCCGCGGGCTTTGGCGGTCAGGTACCCTTCTCCGGCGGGGATGCCGCGCGCTTCCAGCGCGCCTCCGAACGTGCCGGTCAGTCAACCGGCCGCGGCCGCGACCACGTAGTCCAGCGTGGTGGCGCGCGGTTCGGACACGTCTGGGGAGACGCCGTAGTGCCCGGCGATTTCGGAATGCACGCCGAAGTGGATGGGGCCGGCCGCGGCGGGCAGGTAGGCGCGGCGGTGCGGCCCCTGGACGCGCTCGATGCGGATGTGGGATGTATAAACCACCTGGTCGGACATACGAAACTCCTCAAAAAAGTAATTGGGTAATTGGCAATGACCAATTACCCAATTACAAATTACGAAAACCGGTAATCAGGCTCGCTCTGCCGCCTTCATCAAGGCCCGCTTGACGTACACGGCGGCCATGGCGCGGCGGTACTCCTCGCTGGCGTGGATGTCGCCGATCAGGTCGTCGGGCAGGTCGTTGGTGACGGCGTCTGCCGCGGCAGAGATGCTCTCATCGTTCAGGGCTTTGCCGGACAGGGCGGCTTCCACGGAGGGGCAGCGGGTGGCGTTGGGGGTCAGCCCACCGATGGCCACGCCGGCCGCGGTGCATTGCCCGCCTTCGACTTGCAGCACAGCCGCCGCGCCGACCACCGCGTAGCGCGAGGCCGGGTTGGGCAGTTTGGCATACGCGGAGCTGCCTCCTGCGGGAACGCTGACCGCGGTGATGATCTCGTCCGTGGCTTTGGCGGTTTCGAACATGCCGGTGAAGAAATCGCCCGCGGCCACGTTACGCTCGCCGCGCGGCCCAACCAGGTGGACGGTGGCGCCCAGCGCGACCAGCACGGTGGGCAGGTCGGAGGCCGGGTCCGCGTGCGCGATGTTGCCGCCGATGGTGCCGCGGTTGCGCACCTGCGGGTCCCCCACCATACCGGCGGCCTCGGACAGGGCGGAGGGTACCGCGCTGGAAGCCGCGATCTGCGCGTGGGTGGTCAACGCGCCGATGCGCACGGCGCCGTTCTCGGAGGAGATGCCTTTCAGGCGGTCGATGCGCCCGATGTCGATCAGCGCGGCCGGGCTGGAGAGGCGCAGTTTCATGGCCGGTAGCAGGCTGTGGCCGCCTGCCAGCAGGTATGCGCCGCTGTGTTTTTGCAGCAGTTCCACGGCCTCAGCCATGGTATTGGC
>JALUWE010000500.1 GCA_027019845.1 Anaerolineales bacterium
ACGCACCGGCGGCAGGTTATAGACCGCCATCCCCAGCAGGATAAGCACGAGCAGGCCCAGCAGGCCGCGCAGAATCGTTTTCTTGGACATGACCGGGGGGTTACGGTACCATCGATTCGGGGGCGCGGTTGCGGTTGCGGATCACGAAGGTGCGCGCCGCCGCGGGATCGAATTCAGCCAATGCCTGGCGCCGGCCCCAGGAGGTCATCACCACCGGCGCTTCCAGGCTATCCCAGGGAAAGGCGATCAATTTGATGCCGTCGAATTCGTCCATCACATTTTGGATTTCGTTTTTGAGTTGGCCGCAGTCCTCGACCAGGGCGCAGTTATACCAAAAAACCACGTACCCGTGCTCCAGATTGTGTAGAATGAAGCCCTGGGGGTTGGGGGGGAGTCGCTGGGCGTCAGCTTCGTGATAGAACTTAGGCCGCAGATCGCTGGAGTAGTGAGTGCCGGAGGTAGGGGGATCGGAGTTGAATTCAGGCAACGGTGAGCTGTCGGCGATGTGGACCGAGGGAAGCTCAGGAATGGCTTCACCCACCTGGGGGCGGTAGGTGATCCACAGAGCGTAGCCGATTCCAAGCAACACAGCGGCCAGGATTCCCCATTTCAAGATGCGAGCGATCAGCTTTCTGCGCCGCCAGTACGCTTTTCTGCGTTCTCGCTTGGTGCGTACAGCCATTGTCACCCGTGATCTTCGTCTCCAGGCAGGCAATAATCGATTTTGTCGGTTTTGCGAAAGTTGCCCACCACTGCTACCGCAGCCCGGCTCGGCGGTATTTCAGCTCCGCCAGACGCCGGGTTTGCTGCGCGGTCTCGTGCAAAATGGGGAACCCAAACCAGACCACGCCAATGCCGAACAGCACACCGGTGATCAGCCGCATCCAAGAATTGAACGAACCAAGCGCGTTGCCCACGTAAAACGAAGTTGGAAACGCGTTGTTGGTCAACTGCGCCAGCCACTCATTGGTGTAGCGAAAGCCCTGCCCCAGCCCGGCCAGATCGCTAATGAAATGCGTGCTGCCGTCTATGGCCATGGGCAGCAAAAAGAGCACGAAGCCCCACAATGGCAGCGCCTTGATGCGTTTGCGCAACGGATACCACACCCAGGCCAGCAGCAATACGCTGGTGTACATGGAAACCATGCGGTCCGACCAAGCCACCTTCCAACCCATCTCCGGGTTGCCGACGAACTGGCGCAGAACCAGGGGGTGAATGGTGTCTTTCCAGGCCGCCTGAATGGTGGGCAAGTCGTACATTCGTTGCGGGCCAAAGAGGAAGAACGAGCGCTGGGGCAGCTGGTGGCACAGGAAGCTGTAGATGAAATAGATCACCCGCGCGGGAGTCTCCCAGCCGATTTGCATGAACACCGGCGCGAGAAACGGCAGTCCAACGAACAAACCATACAACACGCTGAAGACCAGCATCCAATGGCGGCTGATCCACTCCGCCACGCCGGTAGAAGGCCGGATTTGGGAACGCACCGCGGCGCGTGCAACCTTCTGCGCCTGTTCTTGAGCAGGTGTCGAGGATGGAACACTCATCTTGATCTCCTTTTTTTCCGCATCAGGGCGCACGGGGTTCTGGCGCCTGATTGCGATTCTGCTGCACGAAAAGAACGAATTCGTCCTGATCGAAAGCATCAACGCGGTAAATACGGCCCCAACTGGTATAGGTGAGCAGATTGTCCATGTCTGGTCGCGGCGCGACAATGAGCTTAGGCGTGCGGGTGTTTCCGGCCACACCGGAGGCATCCATCGCCTTCTGCAAATCTTGTTTGAAAGCCGCGCACTCCACATCGCTCATCTGCGAGCAATTGTAATACACGATCACGTAACCGTGTTCCAGACTGTGGACCAGTTGCTCATCGGAGGGGGCAACGTCATAGAAACCGGCCTGGGCAGGGACCGCGTCGTGATTGCCGGAGGTGGGCGGGTCAGTCGTGAAGTTAGTAGCCTTGCCGCCTGGGCGAACGTGCTCAGGGCTGGCGATCTCGACCAACTCGCCCAAAATCGGAACCGGCTGCAAGTCTAACCAGACAACATATCCGACCACCGCGAAGAACGCCACAACGCCCACCCCAATGAGCCAAAACACCAACCAACGGCGAGAGCCTTCACCGCCCAGTCCGCGGACATTCTGAATCGAAGAACGGCTTTTTGCCATATTCGCTCCTTTCACCTCTTCACCTCTTCCCCTTTTCACCTCTTCACCTCTTCCCCTCTGCTCCTCCTCCCCTCCTCCCCCCACACCCGCATCAGCCACAAACTTACCAGCACGACTCCCAGACTGACCAGCTGCGCGGCACGCAACCCCTCGGCCAGCAACAGGCTGTCTCCACGGAAAGCCTCCACAAACAAGCGCGCGGCTGCGGTCAATGCGAGGAACAGCAAAAAATTGAGGCCGCTGCCCGGCGGGGCAAGCTGCCGTTTCCAGGCGATGAAAAACACACCCAGCGCGAGCAAAAACTCGTAAACCTGGGTCGGGTGGCGGTACTCGTCCCAAAGGTAGATCGCCCACGGCAGATCGGTGGGTGCGCCAAACGCATCCCCGCTCAGAAAGTTCGCCAGCGCGAAGAGCACCATGAAAGCGGCCAACCCAGGAGTGAGCGCGTCCAGCGTAGCGCGCAGCGGCAGTTTCTTCCGCCAGCCATACAAAACCGACACCGCTACCCCAATCAGCAGCCCACCATAGGGCGAAAGCGTGTTGGGGTTGAGCGAGATCAGGCTGAGCGGGTCGTCCAGATACGCGCTCAGGTAGCGGCCTGCATAGGCCAGCCGCGCGCCGATCAGCCCGCCGACCAGCCCGTAAAACACCAAATTGTAGATGTCCGAAGCGTTGAGGCGCAGCTTTTTGGCCTCGTTTTCGGCCAGCGACAACCCCACCCAAACGCCGACTAATAAGGCCAGTCCGGGCAATTGCAGTAAAAACGGGCCAAGCGGTAAAAACGGAAACATCAGGGCGCCTCCGCCAGTAAATCTTCCACCTTCGAGCGGATCAGGGTCTCGCTCATCGGGCCGCCCACCACCACCGAGCGGATCACCCCCTGCCGGTCCACGAAATACGTGCTGGGTAGGCCGCGCAGCTGGTAGCGGTTAGAAACCGCTCCGGTGCGGTCCAACGGTACGGGAAAGGTCAGATTGAATTCCTGAACGAAGGCCGCGGCCGCGGATTCGGTGTCCTGGTAGGTGGTGTTGACCGCCAGCACCACCAGCCCGGCGTCTTTGAAATCCTGATACACCTGCTCAATGGCGGGCATTTCCGCGCGGCAGGGGGGGCACCAGGAAGCCCACAAATTGACCATCACCACCTGACCACGGAAATCCGACAGGGTGACTTCCCCCCCGTCCCCCAACAATTCGAGCGTAAAGTCCGGCGCGGAAAAGCCCTCCCGCGGGCTGGGAGGGGGCGCGCCGTTGGTGGTCTCCGCTGGGGGGATGCGGGAAAACAAGATCCACGCGCCGCCCAACAAGAAAACCGCCACCATCAGCGCGTTCCACGCGCCGGGGTTTTGCAACAACGTTTGCAGGGGTGTCCAACCCTGTTGCCGGGGTTTGCCTCTCGAAAGCGTCGACGATTTCACGATGCGCTCTCCTGTTCTGCAAGCGGCAGCCCGCCAAACGCATGTCCGCTCAAATAGCCAATGTACGCCGGTACCAGGGGCAGCACACACGGCGAGAGAAACGAGATTAGCCCGGCCAGCACAGCCAGCAGATAAGTGGGCGTGGCGCCGCCCAGCGGCAAATCAAGGAAAAAGCCGTTACGCTGCGCCCAGATGGCGATCAGAGTCAGTTGATTGGTCAACAACATGATGCCGATCACAATCAGCAGGATGCCGCTGGCGATCTGCACTTTGCGCAAATGGCGACGAAAACGGCGCACGAATCCGGTGGCACGCTCCATACCCAGGCCAATCGCCAGGAAGGGGATGCCCAAACCCAGCGCGTAGCCGCTGGAAAGCCACATGGCCTGCCCGCTGGTCTGCGCGCTGAAACCCAACGTAAGAATTGCGCCCAGCGTCGCGCCGATGCAGGGCGTCCATCCCGCGGCGAAGAACACCCCCATCAACACCGACGACAGCCAACCGCTGCGCTGGCTGTTCTGCTGCCATTCGGGTCGCGTGTCGTAGTTGAACCAGGGCAGATTCAGCCATCCCAACGTGGACAACCCGAACAGGATGACTACCACCCCGCCAACTTTGCCGATGATTCCTTTGTAGACGCCGAACAACCGTCCGAGTAAGGTGGCCGTTCCTCCCCAACCGACCACGAAAATCAGTGAAAAACCCAGCACGAAAAAGAGTGCGTGGGCGAAAACCAACAGGCGACGATTGAGGCCACCGCCTTGCGTGGTTGCTACCGCTTTCTCCATCGAATACGTTCCCTTTCGAGATGCCAGCGAGATTTTTTATCCGCAGAGGACGTGCTTGCAGGCGACACAGCAGTTCGATGCCATGCTGCCATAACTGCCGTTCAAAGGGAAAGTATAGTTGAAATTGCGGCAAAGTGCCAGCATATTTCAACCCGCATGGCGGTAGGCATTTTTGCCCAAGCAATTGTGCGCGCGGTTAACGCTGGCGGGGATCGAACGCGTCGCGCAAGCCGTCGCCAATGAAGTTGATGGCGATGCTGACCAGGAAAATCATCAACCCGGGAAAGATGGCCGTCCAGGGCGCGGTACTCATCTGATCCTGGGCGAAACGCAGCATGTTGCCCCAGGTGGCTTGCGGAGGTTGAATACCCAACCCGAGATAACTCAGGGCGGACTCGGTCAAAATGGCCGCGGAAACGTCGATGGTGGCCGCCACGCTGATCGGCCCTAACGAGTTGGGCAGCAGGTGACGCAGGACCAACTGCCAGCCATTCGCGCCTAATGCGATGGAAGCTGCCACGTATTCACGCTCTTTGATGGTCAGGAAGCTGGCACGCACCAACCGGCTGACGCGCATCCAGGAGAGTAAACCAATCACCAGGATGATGGTGGGGATGCTGGAACCCGCGAAGGAGGCGATCATAATCAGCAAGAACAGGCTGGGGAAGGAGATCACCACATCCACAATGCGCATGATCAGCGAGTCGACGCGTCCCCCAAAATAGCCGCTCAGCGCGCCGATGACCGTACCCACGGTGACGCTCACGCTCATGGCGGCCACACCGATCAACAGGGAGATGCGCCCGCCATACAGGATGCGCGTGAACACATCGCGCCCCAACTCGTCCGTACCCATCCAGTGCTCGCGGCTGGGGGGTTGCAAGCGGCTCTTGAGATCGAGCGCATTGGGTTCGTAAGGTGTCACCCGGGGCGCAAAGACCACTAACCCCAAGATCAGCGCGAGCAGAAAGATGCCGAACAACGCCATGTGGTGGCGTCGAAAACGCCGCCAGGCCTGCCGCGCCGGGCTGGTCACGCTCTCCGGCGTGACGGCCACCCCCTCGACTGGCTGTAGAGCTTGCACCTGAATGTTTTCGGTCATTTCAGCCTCGCTCCCTGATCAGCCGCACACGCGGATCTGCCACCACATACAACACGTCGGCCAGCAGGTTGAACAAGATAACCAGCACAGCGGAAAGGATGATCGTACCCATCAATACCGGATAATCGAAACGCAATGCCGAGTTCCAAAAAAGGCGTCCCATCCCGGGCCAGGCGAACACCGTTTCGACCAGCAGCGCGCCCGAAAAGAGTGCCGGCAGGTCGAGCGCCACCACCGTGATCAACGGGATCAGCGCGTTGCGCAACGCGTGTTTGATGATCACCATGCGTTCGATCAGACCTTTGGCACGCGCCGCGATGATGTAATCCTGGCGTACCACTTCCAACATACTGACGCGTACATAGCGGCTGTATTGGCCCGCGGAGTGAAAGGCCATCAACGAGGCCGGCAGCACCAGATAGCGCAACCGGTCGGAAATCGAAAATGGCGCGTCAATCGTGCGCATTCCCCCGGCCGGCAGCCAGTCCAGCTTGACCGCGAACAAAATGATCGCCATCAACCCCAACCAGAAGATCGGCACCGAAAAACCGATAAACGAAAACAGCGTTGCCAGGTGATCGAAAAAAGAATACTGCCGGATAGCGGATTGGATACCAATCGGGATGGCGACGATCAGGGTGATCACGAACGCGGTGCCCATCAGGTAAAAGGTATTGCCCAGGCGTTCGAAGATCATTTCCGTCACCTGGCGGCCCGAGGCCAACGATTGCCCCCAGTTCCCGGTCACGAAATTGCGCAGCCAGATGGCGTATTGCACGCTCATCGGCTTGTCCAGACCAAGTTGCTTTTCCAGGCGCGCCAGGTCTTCGGCGCGCACGTTGGGGTTGTTACGGTACACGGCCATCGGTCCCCCCGGCACACTTTGCATGATGGCAAAGCTAACGAAACTCACCGCGATGAGCAGGGGAATAGTAATGACAAGACGTCTTACGATATACGTCCACATGTGCCAGTCCGTTGTAATTCAATTGTCAAGGAAGGCGATGGAGCGGGCGCGCACACCCGCTCCATCGAGGTTTTGGATGACAAACCGGGGCCTACTTGCGATCCCAGTTGGCGATGTCCCAGGTGAACTGTTCCCAGGGGTTGGGGGTCCAGCCGGTGATGTCGCTGTCGAAGGCCTGGATGATCAGGCGGTTGTAGAGCGGGATGTAGGCGTAGGTTTCGTTAACCAGGCGGGCCACCTCGGAGTAGGCCTGTTTGCGCGCCTGGATGTCTACGGTGGATCGCCCGGCTTCGATGGCTGCGTCGATGGCGGGGTCCTGGATGCGGAAGAAGTTCCACCCGCCACCAGCCTCACTGGGCACTGCGGAGGAGTGGAACAGGATCGACACGAACCCGTCGGGGTCGATGTCCGGCCCCCAGGTGTCCATGGCGATGTCGAAGTTGCCACGTTGGAGCGGCCCGCCGGAGGCCCAGTTGCCAAACAGGGTGGAGGAGGGCACGTTGTTGATCACCAGTTCGATACCCACCTCGAGCAACTGCGCCTGGATGACCTGCTCGGCCAGCTCGCGCAGCTTGTTGCCGGAGGTGGTGGTGATCTCGAGGCTGAGCTTTT
>JALUWE010000501.1 GCA_027019845.1 Anaerolineales bacterium
TAGGGAGTGGGGACAATACCCAATTACCCAATTACCCAATTACCCAATTACCCAATATCCAATACCCAATATCCAATACCCAATATCGAATATTGACCCTCCCAGGCGAGTGTGCTATATTGCAGGCATGGCCGAGCAATCTCCTGAATCGGCGCCATTGGTTCCCTATCGGATTTTATCCGTGACCGAAGAGGAACTGAGCCGCATCATTCTGGACATTCACGACGGGCCGGTGCAGTACCTGTTCGCGGCGTTATCGTTGTTGGCGCGCGTAGAACACCAGATCGAGCAGAAGAACGCAGAAAGCGGGCAAATCCTCTCCACGGTGAAACAGGTGACCACCATGATCGAAACCTCGCTGCGAGAGATCAAATCGTTTTTGGGCACGTTCCGACCGCCGGAGTTTCAACGCCGCTCGCTCTTTTCCATCATCCGCGGGCTGGTCATCCAGCACGAGGAGTTCACCGGCACCACGGTTGAGTTATCGGTCGAGTCGCTGCCTGACGGAGTTGCGCTGCCGGTCAAGATCGCGCTGTATCGCATCTTGCAAGAGGCGCTCTCGAACGCGTTTCGCCACGCGGGTGTGGAAAAACAGTGGGTGCGGTTGTGGGAAGAAGATGGTTTGATTTGTTTGCAGGTGGAAGACCGGGGGAAGGGGTTCGACCCGCCGCCCCTGGAAGGGCCGCAGGCCACCGAGCGGGAAGAGCACATTGGGCTGCGCGGGATGCGCGACCGCGTGGCCTTGTTGGGCGGGTCGTTCAAGCTGTTGAGCCGCCCCGGAGAGGGAACCTGCATTCTGGTCAAGGTGCCTCCGCATGTCTGATCCGATCCGCGTCATCCTGGCCGACGATCATGTGGTCGTTCTCCAGGGGCTGCGTGGCCTGCTGGAACAAGAGGACGATCTCAAAGTGGTGGCGCTGGCCCAAAATGGGGACGAGCTGCTCGACCGTGTGGAACGCTACCCCGCGGACGTGGTGGTGCTCGATCTGGAGATGCCCTACCACGGTTTCCTGGCCCTGGAGGAGATCCGCCGCCGTGATCTGCCCGTGCGGGTGGTGGTGTTGACCGCGTTCGGGGATGGCGACAGCATCCAGTCCGCGCTGGAACTGGGCGCGGAGGGGTTCGCGCTCAAGACCGAGCCGCCCACCCAGCTGATCGAGGCCATCCGCCAGGTGGCGCAAGGACGCATCATCTTCCCCCGGGCCGCCCAACGCTGGTTCACCACCCGCCGCGAGGAGCCGGTCGAATTACAGGATGAGCTTTCCCCGCGTGAATGGGAGGTGATCGCTTGCGTAGCCCGCGGCATGACCAATCCCGAAATCGCCAAGCGGTTGGGGGTCAGCGAGAACACCATTCGTTTTCATCTGAAGAATATTTACACCAAGATTCATGTCACCAACCGCACCGAAGCAGCCGGCTGGTATTTCGAGCATGGCAACGAGCGCGGCCAAAGTTGAGGCTGTTCTGCTGGGAAACGCGCAAGACGGTGGCGTGCCCCAGGCGGGGTGTGCCTGCCCGCGCTGTTTGCGCGCCCGCAAAGACCCCGCGGCCCGAAAATGGGTGGTCAGCCTGGGAGTGGTGGACCATGCCGGGAAAAAGTATTGGCTGATCGATGCCACCCCTGATTTTCGCGAGCAACTGCATTGGATGATCGAGGCCTGCCCCGGCTATTCGCTGGCCGGAATTGCCCTCACGCACGCCCATACCGGCCATTACACCGGCCTGATCCATCTGGGGAAGGAAGCCTGGAATGTGCGCGGGATGCCGGTCTATGCCAGCGCGCGCATGGCCGCGTTCCTGCGGGACAACGCGCCCTGGGCGCAGCTGGTGCGCCAGGGCAATCTTCGTCTCGTCGAGTTGTACCCCGACCGGCCTCGCGCCCTGTCCGCGGGGGTGCGGGTGACGCCTGTGTCCGTACCCCATCGGGGTGAGTGGAGCGACACGCTGGCGTTCGTGATCGAGGGGCGACAACGCGCCTTGTTCTATTGCCCGGACATCGATTCGTGGGAAACCTGGGAGGGTCTGGCCGGCTTCGTCGGCAGGTTCGATGTGGCGCTGCTGGATGCCACTTTTTACAGCCCGGACGAACTGCCCGGGCGGGACATGCGCGCCATCCCCCACCCCCTGGCAACCGAGACCGTCCGGCGGCTGCAAGATGCCCCCGTGGAAGTGGTGCTGATCCATCTCAACCACAGCAACCCGCTGCACGATCCCGGGCCGGAGCGGGAGTGGGTGGTTCGCCACGGCGCGCGGGTGGGAGAATTGGGACAGCGCTGGGGGTTGGGGTAGGCGAGCTAAATGACGTGGACGAGGTGGGGCGGGTTCGGCAACGGTTCAGCCCGATAAAAAATAAAAGACGGGAATGCACCCGTCTTTTTCCAAACTGTGTTTTGAGAAGAAGTTTCAGTAATACAACCCCCAATCCGCGCCCGCGCCTTCTTCCATGTACGAAAAATCCCACATTTCAGTGCCCATTGTGATGGTGGTGGGCATGTTGAGCGCGGATTCGGCTTTCTGGCGGGTCATTTCCAGCATGGCCGGGCCATAAGGGCAGAAGGGCGTGGTGAGAATCATGGTGATTTCGGCTTTATCGTCCTCAATCGCCACGTCTCGCACCAATCCCAACTGGATGATCTCCAGACCGATTTCCGGGTCTACAACCTCCCGTAGGGCGGTTTTGAGAGGCTCCACCAGGTCAGGGTGGGTGCTCTCGATTTGCCAGACCACCTGGCTTTTGGTTTCGCTTTGTGCGCTCATAGTGTCTCCATTTGCATTGAAATCAGGCCATACTTTCCAGCACTTCAACGTTGGAAAGAGGAATTGCCGGAACTACATAGGTGCAATGGGAATCGCCATCCAGAATACAGCGTATTTTCTTGGCTGGGACGGACAATACTTTTGAGATCAGTGTCTGATCGACCGTGCATATTTCGGGATGGTTTTGCCCGATTTGATAGTAAGGGCAATTTAATTCCTTGATGTAATAGTCATCCCCTTTGCGCTGCCATTCGACGATGAAGCCCTCCTCCTGAAGGACTTCCTTGAGCAGGTCAAGACGGTCTTCCATGGAAAGGCTCTGCCAATCCAGCTCGCTGGCCAGGTCTTCTGCCATTTCCTCTCCCATTTTCGAGAAGAGGGCGTCAAAGGTGTCGTCTGATAGAGAGTCTTTCAAACGGTCTAGCAGCCGGTTGGTTAAGCGCAAATAGCGGGTTGGGAAATGTTCCTGCCCGTCTTCGGTCAGAAAATATACCCTGCGAGGCCTGCCGACTCCATGTCGTTCCTCATCCGAATCCACCACGCCCTCGGCCTGCAATTTGACGATGTGATGGCGCACGGAGATGGGATTGATCCCCACAGCTTCCGCCAACTCGTTGATCGTGCATCGTTGGCGACTGACAATCGTTTTTAGAATGCGGTCTCTGGTGTTTGACATAGGACGAAGATCGAAACTCGAGGATCAGGTGGCAGTATACCATAGGCAAACATCAATAGTCAATATTTTTTAGATTTTTATGTTAAATATTGACATTCGGCAAACCCGCGTGCTATAATTGCGTTCGCCAACCCCAGGTATGCAGGGCGGTAAGATAGCCATCTTGCCGCTCGAAATTTTGTAAATAACCTGAATTGCGGATAACGATGGAAGGTGTCATGGCGAGCGTGTACCGACCCGCCTGCGGGGCCTCGCAATGACAATTCCAAAGGAGGGCTTGTATCCGAAGCTCAGGTTAAATATCAGTTTGTAGAAGGAGAACACATTCGATGTCGGAGCTTGTCATCAAAGATTTACACGTCAACGTCGAAGACAAAGAAATACTCAAAGGGTTGAATCTCACCGTTCGGCAGGGCGAGGTCAACGCCTTGATGGGCCCCAACGGGTCCGGCAAGTCCACCCTGGCCTACGCGTTGATGGGGCATCCCTCTTACGAAGTCACAGCCGGGGAGGTGTGGTTCAAAGGCCAGAACATTCTGGAACTCGAGCCGGATGAACGCGCCCACCTGGGCTTGTTCCTGGCATTTCAATATCCGGTCGCGGTGCCGGGCGTGACGGTTGCCAACTTCTTGCGCACCGCCATCAACGCCCACCGCAAAGCCAAAGACCCCGAAGACAAAGGCATCTCGATTCCCGAATTCCGCCGCCTGCTGATCGAGAAGATGAACACCCTCAAAATGGACCACTCCTTTGCCGGTCGTTACCTGAACGACGGCTTCTCCGGCGGAGAAAAGAAACGCGCCGAAATCCTGCAACTGGCCGCGCTGCAACCCGAGATCGCCATTTTGGACGAGACCGATTCCGGACTGGACATCGACGCCCTGCGCATCGTATCGGAGGGTGTCAACGCGCTGCGCGGCCCCGAACTGGGCGTGCTGGTCATCACCCACTACCAGCGCATCCTCAATTACATCCAGCCGGATCACGTACACATCATGTTGGATGGACTTATCGTCGAGTCCGGCGGCCCGGAACTGGCGCTGTATCTCGAAGAGAACGGCTATGATGCCATTCGCGCCAAACACAATGGCGTACCGGCATAATTTCTGGAGGCTTGAGCTATGACCACGACTGACGCGCAACTGTTGGAAGGCATCGACGAATACAAGTACGACTTCAAAGACCCTGAAATCCATGTCTTCAAAGCCCCCCGTAAAGGGCTGGACCGCGAGATCGTCGAGCAAATCTCGGCCATGAAGGGCGAGCCGCAATGGATGCTCGATTTTCGCCTCAAGGCCTTGCAACATTTCGAGCAGCGGCCCATGCCCGATTGGGGCGGCGACCTGTCCACCCTCAACCTGGACGAGATTTACTTCTACACCAAACCGACCGAAAAAGAAGGCCGCACCTGGGACGACGTGCCCGACACCATCAAAGAGACCTTCGACCGCCTGGGCATCCCAGAGGCCGAGCAGAAGTTCCTGGCCGGAGTGGGCGCGCAATACGAGTCCGAGATGGTCTACCACAGCATCAAGGAACACCTGGCCGAAAAAGGCGTGATCTTCAAGAGCATCGAAGACGGCCTGCGCGAACACGAAGACCTGTTCCGGGAATACTTCGGCACCGTGGTGCCCATCGAAGACAACAAGTTCGCCGCCCTCAACAGCGCGGTGTGGTCGGGCGGCTCCTTCGTCTACGTCCCCCCCGGTGTGAGCGTGGACATGCCCTTGCAGGCCTACTTCCGCGTCAACACCGCGGAGATGGGGCAATTCGAGCGCACCCTGATCATCGTCGACGAGGGCGCGCAGGTGCACTACGTCGAGGGCTGCACCGCACCGATCTACAGCACCGATTCCTTCCACAGCGGCGTGATCGAAATCATCGTCAAAAAAGGCGCGCGGATGCGCTATACCACCATCCAAAACTGGTCCAACAACATGTACAACCTGGTGACCCAGCGCGCCATCGTTCACGAAGACGCCACCATGGAATGGGTGGACGCCAACCTGGGCTCCAAACTGACCATGAAATACCCCTCCTGCTACCTGGTCGGCAAGGGCGCGCACGGCGAAATCCTCTCGCTGGCGTTCGCCTCCAAAGGCCAACACCAGGACACCGGCGGCAAAGTGATCCACATCGCGCCCTATACCTCCAGCATCATCACCTCCAAGTCGATCAGCAAGAGCAGCGGCCGCGCCTCCTACCGCGGCCTGCTCAAAGTCCACGCCAGCGCGGAACACGCCTCCTCCAACGTGGTGTGCGATGCCCTGCTGCTGGACGACACCTCCCGCTCCGACACCTACCCCTACATCGAGATCGACGCCCAGGACGTGACCATCGGCCACGAAGCCTCGGTCTCCAAGATCGGCGAAGAGCAGCTCTTCTACCTGATGAGCCGCGGCCTGAGCGAGCAAGAAGCCACCACCATGGTAGTGGCCGGTTTCATCGAGCCACTGGTCAAAGAATTGCCCATGGAATACGCCGTAGAAATGAACCGCCTGATCCAGCTCCAGATGGAAGGCTCCATCGGTTAAACCGGAAACCACTATGACCACCAAAACCGTCAAACGCATCGTTCGCACCACTTCACGCAGCACCAAAGCACAGGACTTTCCCTTCACCCGTGACATGGTCCCCAGCCTGAACGGGCAGGGGGCCGCCTTCGTGCAGGAGTACCGCGCCCGGGCCTGGGAGGCCTTCCAATCGCTGCCCCTGCCCCACACGCGCATGGAGGCCTGGCGGCGCACGGACTTGCGCCGTCTGGACGTGGGCGGCTTCCGGCTGCCCGAAAAGGGCGCGACCCGCGACCTCCCGCCGGTCCCGGCGGAGCTGCTCGCCCCCCTGGTCGGGGACTCGCACGGCGGCCAGATCGTGCTCACCCCTGGCCGCTCCACCGTCGAACTGAGCGACGCCCTCAAGTCCCAGGGTGTGGTCTTCACCGACTACGCCACGGCAGAAAAAGAGCACCCCGAAATCCTGGAAAAGATGCTCGGCCGGATCGTGCGCGCCGATGAAGGCAAGTTTGCCGCCCTGACCGCGGCCCTCGCCCGTCAGGGTGTGGTGCTCTACGTCCCCGCCAACGTGCAGGTCGAACAACCGCTGCATTCCGTGCTCTGGACGCCCGGCCCCGGGCTGGCGCACTTCTCGCACCTGATGGTGTACATCGAAGAGGGCGCCGCCGCCACCTTCGTCCACGAATCCGCCTCCCCCACCGAAAGCGGCGGCCAAACCCTGAATAGCAGCATCGTTGAAATTTACGTCGGCGCGAATGCCAACCTGCGCTTCGTCGAGTTGCAGTCGTTGGGCTATCACGTCTGGAACTTCTCCCACGAGCGCGTGCGCGTCGAACGCGACGGCTACGTGGACTGGATTTTCGGCGCGGTCGGCTCCCGGCTGACCAAGAATTTCTCCGATCTCGATCTGATCGGCCCGGGCGCCAACGGGCGGATGTCCGGCTTCTACTTCACCGACGACCACCAGCATCTGGACCACGACACCCAGCAGAACCACCTGGCCGCGCACACCACCAGCGACCTGCTCTTCAAAGGCGCGCTCAAAGACAACAGCCGCTCGGTGTGGCAGGGCATGATTTACGTGGCCCCCGGCGCGCAGCGCACCGACGGCTACCAGGCCAACCGTAACCTGGTTCTCGACCCGGCAGCGCGCGCCGATTCCATCCCCGGCCTGGAAATCCTGGCCGATGATGTGCGTTGCACACACGGCGCAACCGTTGGTAAAATTGATCCCGAACTGGTTTTCTACCTGCGCAGCCGCGGCATCCCCCAAAAAGACGCCGAACGCCTGGTGGTCGAAGGCTTCTTCGACCCGATCATGCAGCGTATCCCCTATGAGGGCGTGCGCCAGCGATTCCAACAGGCAATTGTCGATAAGATGAGTCCAGACAACCGGTAACTACCACAGCGCGATGGGCGCTGCTCGAACCGGGAAAAACTTTACCGCCTAATACCGGCTGAATGAAAAGGAGGCAAAAGTTGGCAGACTTGCAATTTACCAGCGCTCCAGAACGAGAAGATATCTTTCAGGTGGGAGACGAAGTCGAAGTGTATTGTGACCATGAAAACGAGAAAGGGGAACGGGTGCGCGGTTGGCTGAAGGGCATTGTCGTCCAGGCGGATTCCAAAATGGTCGCAGTCCAGTTTCAGGAAAACGTCTACCTGACCGACGGCTGGATGGTGCCGGACCACGTTTTGTGGTCGCCGCAAAAATCCCAAAACATCCGCTATTACCGGCCAAAACGCCGCCGCCGCCCCCGCAAACCCCAACTGTAATCAGAGGCCGAGACCATCCATGCTGTCACAATCCCCCTCCACCCATTCATTGGTCTCCCCTCTGGATGTGGAAAAAATCCGGGAGGACTTCCCGGTGCTCAATCGGGAAGTCCGTCCCGGCGTTAAAGTCGTTTACCTGGATTCGACCGCCACCAGCCAGAAGCCGCGGCAGGTGCTCGAGGCGATGGAGGCGCATTACCGCCTGCACAATGCCAACATCCATCGCGGCATCCACACCCTGGCGGAAGAGTCCACCGCGGCGTATGAGGCCGCGCGCCAGCGCATCGCCGATTTTATCGGTGCGCGCTCCCCGCGCGAGGTCATCTTCACCCGCAATACCACCGAGTCCATCAATCTGGTGGCGCAAAGCTGGGGCCGCGCCCATCTGCAAGCCGGGGACATGGTGCTGCTGACCGAGATGGAGCACCATTCCAACCTGGTGCCCTGGCAAATGCTGGCCGAACAGCGTTCCCTGCGCCTGGAGTTCGTGCCCGTCACCCCGGACGGCCTGCTGGACATGGACGCCTACCGCCGATTGTTGGAGCAAGGCCCCAAACTGGTGGCCTTCGTCCACATGTCCAACGTATTGGGCACGGTCAACCCGGCGCGAGAGATGATCGCGCTGGCGCATCAGGCCGGCGCGGTCACGGTGGTGGATGCGGCCCAGTCCGCGCCGCACCTGCCGGTGGACGTGTGCCGGCTGGACGCGGATTTCTTCGCCTTCTCGGCCCACAAGATGTGTGGCCCGACGGGGGTCGGCGTGCTGTACGGCAAAGAGGCGCTGCTGGAGGCCATGCCCCCCTTCTTGGGCGGCGGCGACATGATCAAACGCGTCCAACTGCGTTCTTTTACGGCCAACGAGCTGCCCCACAAATTCGAGGCCGGCACCCCCGCCATCGCGGAGGCGATTGGCTTCGGCGCGGCCATCGATTACCTGACCGGTATCGGCATGGACAAGATCGCCGCGCACGAGCACGCCATCACCGAATACGCCCTCGAGCGCCTGGAGGAAATCCCTGGCGTGTGGGTCTTCGGCCCGCCAGCCGACAAAAAGGGCGGGGTGGCATCCTTCACGCTGGAGGGAGTTCATCCCCACGACGTCTCGCAAATTCTCGACCGGTACGGGGTCGCCGTCCGGGCCGGGCACCATTGCGCCATGCCGCTGCACGAGCAATTTAACATCCCGGCCACTGCCAGGGCCAGCTTTTACCTCTACAACACATTCGACGAGGTGGACAGATTGGTAGAGGGAATCTACAAGGTCAAAGAAATCTTTTCCTGAAACGCCCGCCGCGTCCCCCACCATCTCCCTTCACCACAAATCACATGGACGACCTTTACCGCGAACAGATCATTGACCGTTACAAAAACCCGCGCTATCGCGGCCTGCTCGATCCCCATGACATCAGCTACGAAGATGACAACCCCTTATGCGGCGACCACATCCGCATCGATTTGCGTGTGGATGCGAACAACCGCATCACGGAAGCGGCTTTCACCGGCCAGGGGTGCTCCATCTCCCAGGCCGCGGCAGATTTGCTGATCGAGAGCATCATCGGAAAAGACCTGGAGGCGGTCAAAGCCCTCACCAAAGAGGACATCCTGGACATGCTCGGCATCCAGTTGGGGCCAGTGCGCCTGAAATGTGCCCTGCTGTCGCTCAAAGTGGTCAAAGCCGGTGTATACGGCCTCGAACCCGGCCAGGCGGGAGATGAGTTGGTGGAATAATTTGGTCTTATTCGTCTTACTGGTCTCATTGGTCTTACTGGTCTCATTGGTCTTATTCGTCTTATTGGTCTCATTGGTCTTAGAGCATCGCAATCCCCTATCCCCATCTCTATCCCTATCCCTATCCCTATCCCTATCCCCCCTCCCCATCCTTCGACTACGAGCGAACGGAGTTCGGTACGAACTCTCCCCGCCTTCCGCTCAGGATGCAATTACCCAATTACCCATCCTTCGACTTCAGGCTCGCTCCGCTCGCCTTCCGCTCAGGATGCAATTACCCAATTACCCAATTACCCAATTACCAATACCCAATTCCCCATGCTCAATTACACCCAACTCGACCCGGAAAAATGTGAATTCATCCCCGTTGCTTCGGTGGACGACCTCCCCAACGGGGAGCGCATGTTCATTGAAATCGATGGCGATCCTATCGTGATTTTCAACATTGCAGGCCAATACTTCGCCATCGCGGATTTGTGCTCGCACGACGACGGGCCGCTGGGGGACGGCGAGCTGGAAAACGGCTACGAAATCTCCTGCCCGCGGCACGGCGCGCACTTCGACATCCGTACCGGCAAAGCCCTTTCCCTGCCGGCGGTCGAAGACATCCCGGCCTACCCGGTTCGGGTGACCGGTGGCGAAATCGAGATCGGGCTGCCGGTAGCGGGATGAAGAACTCCTGGCGGTGGTCCCATCCCGTTGCCGGTAGAATCAGGTGCTAGGCATTCTCCCCGAAGTGTTGTAAGAGCTGCAAAAAGATGTCCACCACCTGGGGGTCGAAGTGCGTTCCCCTGCCGCTCTTGATGTGCGCCAGGGCTTTATCTTTGGGCCAGGCCGGGCGGTAAGGCCGTTCGGATGTCAGCGCGTCGTATACGTCCACCACCGCGAAGATGCGCGCCGGCAGTGGAATTTCCTCGCCTTTTAGACCGTGCGGGTAGCCGCTGCCGTCCCATTTTTCGTGATGGAAGTATGGAATGTCCAACGCGGGGCGTAAGTAGCGGATAGGGGAAAGCATGTCGTAGGCAAATTGCGGGTGCTGGCGCATGATGTCCCACTCCTCCTCGGTCAGGGGGCCGGGTTTGAGCAGGATGGAATCCGGCACGCCCATTTTGCCAATGTCGTGGAGTAACGCGCCGCGGCGGATGTGAACGATCTCGCTCTCGTCGATGCCCATCTCACGAGCCAATCGCAGGGTCATATCCGTCACGCGGCGGGTGTGGCCTTCGGTTTCCCTGTCGCGCAGGTCGAGGGCGCGAGACCAACCCTCGATGGTAGCATCATAGGCTACGATCAGGTTTTGGTTGGCCTTTTGTAGGCTCACGAACAACTCTGCATTCTCGATGCCAATTGCCGTCTGAACGGCCAGTGTTTCGAGAAACTGGTGCCATTCCTCATCGGGTCTGCAAGGCGAGCGGTGGAAAATCTCCAGCACCCCCCGCGTTTTCCCTTTGACTATCAACGGCACCGCGTAATAGGAGACAAACTCCTCACGATGGAACAACGCCGAACGAGCCAGACTGGTTTCGGCGACGCTCAGGTCGGCAACGTGGACGATGCGTTTTTCCAGAGCTGCATGGCCTGCCAGGCCTTCTCCCAGGCGCAGGCGGGTGTGTTTCGGCGTTGTGGTGCGGAAGCCGCGTCCGGCCGCGAATTCCAGGGTGTTCATGTCGGGATCCAGCAGCAGAATATCCGCCGCGTCCACCAACAGCCTGTTGACCACCTGCTCCAGGATGATGCTCAATGTGACTTGCACATCCAAACTGGACATGATGGCGGTGTCGATGTCGTGCAAGGACTGAATGCGCTCCAATCGACGGCGGGCACCCTCGAACAGCCGCGCGTTGGTGATGGCCTGCGCGGCCTGGTTTGCCAGTCCCTCCAGCACGTCCAGATCATCGGCGTTGAAATGGCGGACCTCCGAGATTGTGACCACGGTTAGTACCCCCACCAACGTACTATCGCGTCGCATGACCGCGCTGGCGCTGGATCGCAGATCGAGTTCCACACATAACTCGCGGCCCGGCAGATCAGCGGTGTTCTGCATGTCCGGGATCACAATGGGCGATCCTTGTTGTTCGACAAAGCGCTCGAGCTGGAAACGAGAAATGATTGGCAATCTCTCTTCATATTCTGATGGAATACCCCATCCGCCAGCGAATTGCAGCACATCTTGTCGAGAATCGTACAGAAAAACGCTTACAACCGGGGCGTCCAGCGCGTTGGCGGTTTCTTCACACACCGTACGCAGCACTGTGTGGAGATCGAGTTGTGCGTTGAGGCGGTTGGCGGTGCGCGCCAGCACCTCGGCCCGGTTCGCGTGCTGCCGGATGCGTGCTTCCTGCTGTTTGAACACACTGATGTCCCGGATGCTGGCCAGCGTAACCAGCTCGTCTCCCAGGTATATGGGGCGCAGGCTGATGTCTACCGGTAGGGTGGTTCCGTTGTTTCGCAGGATCTGTAAATCAATCCCTGTCCCCATCGGGCGGGTTTTGGGGTTGTCGAAGTATTGTTGCAGGAATCGGGCGTGGACATCCCGCCGGTCTTCCGGGAGCAGCACTTCGATCGGCGAGGAGATCAATGCGTGCTGGCGATACCCCAATATGTCTTCGAGCAGGCTATTTGCCTGCACAATCCGGCCTTGCCGGTTGACCACCACTGCCGGATTAGGCAATACTTCGAGGAATCGCTCCAGCTCTTCGTTGTTGATTTCGATGAAAGATGCCATTGCGCTTCCCTCACGTCAAGATACAACGCCGTCTCCACTCGGTGGACACACGTGGGGATGTATGGGACACGCTATTGGGTGCTTCTAGCGTCTGAGAAGGGTGCTCTTTTCCCGCCTGATGGTGGTGACTGGCGAACGTGTACGTAATCTCTTGTTGAAGTACAGGTCTGTGTGGGTGGATAGAGATGTTCTCGCGATGCGGATCGGTTGAATACAGGCGCCTTTCTTTATGGCTGGCAAACCAAAGGGGTAAACCTGGCATCCAGTTGGCTGGCGTAGATGCGCAGCTCTTCGGGTTGGGTGCCCACCAGTTTGATGTGTACCAGCGCGGAGCAGCGGATGAAGACCAGGTCGCTGAAGTTTACGACGGCCAGGTCGCCGATGTCGTCGATCTCTTTGGGAGTGGCGATGGTATTCAAAATCGCGGGCCAGGCTGCATCCATGTCTGCGGGGTTGGCGTACAGGAAAACCGAAACCCGCCCGCCAAACTGTGTGCCTTGCAGGAATTGCAGGGAGACAAAATATTGTGCATCGGGCAGGTCGGCCAGGGAAGGGTGTGGCGTGTAGCTGATCTCCGCACTGGTAACCCGCGCCGGCAGGTTGCTGGTGCGCAGCAGTACGGATTCAAGGTCGGGAATCGGAAATGTGGGGGTAACTGCTGGGAGGGGGGTGGGCGTTGGCGGCAACTTTGCCCCCTCACAAGCAGCCAGCAGCAGAATGCAGCCGAGGGCCGGAATCATCAATCGGAGACGGATCACAAATGGGCAGGACAGGACTCGAACCTGCGACCTCTACTTTGTAAGAGTAGCGCTCTAACCAGCTGAGCTACCCGCCCCTGCTGGCGAAATTTTACCGCAGATGAGAGGGATTTGGTAGGGGATGAGATACGGAAGCGTGTGTGCAAATGGTGTGCTCTGCCTCACTACCCTTTGTTTGCGCGGCGGCTTGTTTTGCAAAAAAACTTGCAAAACAGGTTTGCGCGCCTATGCCGGTTATGATAAACTGGAAAACAATGTTCCAGGAAGACCGGCTGTCTTATGAAGATCGCATTCGGAAGGCCTACCCGAATCTTTCCAAGAGTTTCGCGCGGCTGGCCGATTACTTGCTCGACTCCTACGTGGAGGCCGCCTTCATGACCGCGACCGAGCTGGGCCATGCTGTGGACGTGGACGCCACCACTGTGGTGCGTTTTTCGCAATATCTGGGGTACGCAGGCTACCCCGATCTGGCGCGCGAAATTCGCGAGCGGGTAAAGAGCCATCTGACAGTGCGGCCGCGCGTGGCCGAGGAAGACTCGCTTGCCAGGGTAGTCAATACCGCTTTGCAGGAACTGCGCACCATCTTTGGCCAGGCATACCTGTTGCTCGATGTAGACGAGTTGAGCCGGCTGGTCGAAAAGATCGGCGAGGCACGGCACGTTTTCATCCTGGCGGACGTTTTGGCCCAACCAGCCACATACACGCTGGTGAATGTGCTCGAAAGAGGCGGCTTTGGCGTCTCGATCAACCACACCGGGTTGACCGATCTGGCTCGCAAAGTGTACCTGGCAGCAGAAAACGACTTGATCCTGGCCATCGAGGTAGCGGGGGAAACCCCCTACATCGCCCGTGCCTTGCAGGAAGCCCGCAACAGGCGGATTCCCACCTGCGCCATTGTTGGCTCCGCAGCCGTGGATTCGGCGCGTGTGGCCGAGCTTGTGGTGGTCGTTCAGGCGCAGCCGGCCTCCGAATTGAGCATGATGCTGGTTGGCGCGGTGGCCTATGCGCTGGGCCGGGCCTTGCGCTGGCGTTTTCCAGACCGCTTTTCCGGCGCGGACCAGGCCGTCCACGAACTTTCAACCCGCATCCAATCCCATGAGCTTTCGTGACAGTACTTACGCACTTCATGCCTGCTGTTGCTTATGTCATTCTGAGCGACCAGCGGGCTTGCCCTGAGCCATGCACTGAGCCGAAGGCGAAGTGACTGCCGAACGGGAGCGAAGAATCCCAACCATTTCGTGATCGTAAGGCGTAAATCGTAATGCGTATTATTCGTTACCAATATCGCGACCAGCCCCCCGCTGTGGGGTGGGTCCATGGCGACAAAATCGGCCCTGTGGAAGGCGACCTGTTCGGCGACTTTCGCCGCATGGAGGCCAGCATCCCGCTCGAAGAAGTCCGTTTGCTGACACCGGTAAAAGCGGGTAAAATCATCTGCGTTGGCCGCAATTACGCTGCCCATGCCAGGGAGCACGACGCCGAAGTGCCCGACATTCCCCTGCTCTTCCTCAAACCCCCTTCCGCGTTGATCGGCCACGACGCAGCCATCCGCCTGCCGCCCCAGTCGCAACGCGTCGAACACGAAGCCGAGCTGGCAGTGGTGATCGGCAAAACAGGCCGCTGGATCAACATGCAAGACGCACACCAACACATTTTCGGCTACACCGTCGCCAACGACGTGACCGCCCGCGACTTGCAGCGCCTCGATTTGCAATGGACGCGTGCCAAAGGGTTCGATACCTTTTGCCCCCTGGGGCCCTGGATCGAAACCGATTTCGACCCCGCAGACGCGGTCATCCGCTGCCGCGTGAACGGCGATATGCGCCAGATGGCCTCTACCCGCGACATGGTGTTCACCGTACGGCACCTGATCGCTTTTGCCTCCTCCATCATGACTCTCGAACCCGGCGACGTGCTGTTGACCGGCACCCCCGCCGGGGTAGGCCCCCTGCTCCCCGGCGACACCGTCGAAGTGTCCATTGAAGGGCTGGGCGTGCTCCGTAACCCCGTCGAAGCCGAAGACCGCATTTTATGAACCTGGAAAATATCAACCTGGACATCCGTACCGGCGTCATCACAGCCACCATCCTGGCATTCACCGGGGTGGTGCTCTACTTTTGGCTGGGTTGGCGCACCATTCAGAAATCCCGCCAGTTGCGCTTCTACCGCAAGCGGCACGAAGGCATGTTGCGCGGCTGGCGCATGATCTTTTTCTCCGTTTTCTTGCTGATTTTGGGGCTGCTGATCAATTCCTACGCCGAACCGGTGGCCTATAACTTTTTCCCCCCCTCCCCCACCCCGACCCTGACCCCAACCATCACCCTCACCCCAACCATCACGCCCACCCCCAGCATCACCCTCACCCCGACCATCACCAACACCCCCTCCGAGACCGACACCCCCACCCCTACACCCACCCCCTCCATCCCGCTGTACGTCGAAGCGCAGTTCGAAAGCACCGCCATACCCAGCCCCGATTCGGTCTTCAGCCCGCTGGTCTTCACCCAGGGCATCGACGAGAATTACACCCCCCTCAACGCCTCCGAGGTGTTTACCAACCCGGTGGGGCACCTGTACGCCGTCTTCAGCTACGACAAGCTGGTGGACGGCGTTCAGTGGACCGCGCTCTGGTACCGCGACGGGGAGCTGGTGTATTTCGAGACCGAACCCTGGGACGGCGGCAGCGGCGGCTTCGGTTATACGGATTGGAACCCCGAACAGGCCGACTGGCTGCCCGGCAACTATCAGGTACACCTCTTCCTGGGAATGCAGCTATACCAGTCCGGCAGTTTTACCGTCGTAGGGATACCCCCGACCAGCGAACCGACTTCAACCCCTACCCCGGTGCTGACCCTGTCGCCCACACCGTCTCCCACCCGTACCCCGTATCTCTCGCCAACTCCCACACCGACCAAAACACCATTCCCGACCCCCTTACCCTCGGCCACCCCCACGCCGCGGCCCACCTACCCGCCTACCATAACGCCTTCGCCGACCATCACCCGCTGGCCCACTGCCACCCCGATCACGCCCTCGCCAACCATCACCCGCTGGCCGACCCTCACCAACACCCCCCTGCCCTGAGCGGTCACACAACTGGCCGCTGCCTGGCAACGAATTCGACCGCGATTCGAGCCGCCACGCGGGCGTTGTTGCGCAGCAGCCCCAAATTGGCCTCCAGGCTGGCTTTGTGCGTCAATTCGCTCACCCGCGCCAGCAAAAACGGCGTGACCGCCTGGCCGCGGATGCCCCGCGCGGCGGCCTCCTCCAGGGCTTGCTGGATGGCTGTTTCCACCTCGGCTGCGGGCAGGGATACCTCCGCGGGCGGGGGTACGGCCACCAGCAGCGCACTCTCCAACCCCAACTGCCAGTGCGCCCGGGCGATCTCCACCACTTCCGCAGGGGAATCGGCCCGCACACCGACCGGCAAACCACTGTCCGGCGAGTAAAAGGCCGGAAACGCATCGCTCTGGTACCCGACCACCGGCACGCCCAGCGTTTCCAGCACTTCCAGGGTGGCGGACAGGTCCAAAATGGCTTTCGCGCCCGCGCAAACCACCACCATCGGCGTGCGCGCCAGCTGCGGGAGGTCCGCCGAAACGTCGAAGGGCGGCTCGCGGTGTACACCCCCGATCCCGCCGGTGGCGAACACGCGTATTCCGGCGCGGTGCGCGGCCAGCAGTGTACCTGCCACGGTGGTGCCCCCCATCTCTTTTTTCGCAATCGCAAGCCCGAAGTCCCGCACACTGACTTTGCGGGCCTGCCTGGTTTCGGCCAACCGTTCGAGTTGTTGCTGCGACAGGCCGACGTGAATTTTGCCGTCGAGCACCGCGATGGTGGCCGGGGTGGCGCCATGTTCCGCTACCGTGCGCTCCATATCCCGCGCCAGCCTCAGATTTTCGGGCGGCGGCAGACCGTGGGTGATCACCGCGGATTCCAGGGCTACCAGGGGTGTGTGGCGCTGCCGCGCCCGGCTGACTTCGGGGGAAAATGCAAAGAGTTTGAAATCCATGTAGGCGGGTGAGAAGGGGATGGCGTTGAAACGTTGAACGGCTGGCGCTACACCACCAGGTGATCGTACAGTTGCTCGAGCGAGAGATCGGCGGCTACCGCGCCGGGGGAGCGCAGGGTCATGGAAGCCGCGGCCACGCCCAGGCGCACGGCTTCGTCGGGCGGGATGCTGTTGAGCAGCGCGAAAATGACCGCCGCGGTCAGCGCGTCGCCCGCGCCGGTTGGGTCGATGATCTCGGTGTGCAGGGCTGGAATGTGCCCGCTGTTCTCGGAGGTGGCGTACACCAGCCCGAATTCGGCCAGGGTGATGATGGCGAACGCTACTCCCTGGGCAACCAGTTTGCGTGCCATTTCCAGGGCTTGTGCGTGGTCGGACGGATCACAATCCCCCCCGGTCAGGATGGCGGCTTCCTGGTGGTTGGGCGTGATGATGTGCAGACGGTCGAGGTAGGGGGACAAGCGGGATGCCAGTGTGGTGGAAGTCGGGTCTGCGCAAACGGGCAATTTTGCCCGGCGTGCCAGCGACAAGACAGTGCGCAGGGTTTTGGGCGGAATGTTGGCGTCGAGAAACAGGATGGAGGCCTGCTTGAACAAATCGGCGTGTTCCCGGATATAGGCGGAGGAAAGAAAATCCATCGTGCGCATGTCATCCAGGCCGAAGGCCAGTTCGCCGCTTTTGTTGACCACAGCCATGTAGGCGCTGGTCGGGTTATCCGGCACGCGCAGCACGGCGTCCACGTTGACCCCGGCCTCCCGGGTGTAGTTCAATAACTGGCTGCCGATCAAATCGTCGCCGATGGCGGAGAGCAGATGTACCGGGTGCCCCAGTCTGGCCAGGTTTTCGGCCACGTTGCGGCCTACACCGCCGAAAGAGGCCCGGATGTAGGCCGGTTTGGAGGTGCCGGGGGATAGCTCGGTTTCTATGCGGCCCACCATGTCGATGCCGGAGGCGCCAATCACCAGAACGAAAGCTGTGTTATCTATTTCGGAGGTCAACATGAGCGTTACAGGCTATCCAGCAGGTTGATGGTTTCAACAAGCTCCGATGGAGGCTGCTGGCCGTTGCGCACATACAAGTCGCGTGCGTTTTTGAGTTTTTCTCGATAGGCTAACATCAGTTTGTATTTGATCTCGTTGGCGGTGAGGTTTTCCTGCTTGCGCAATGCGCCAAAAGCGTTGATCGGAATATCCTGGATGATGCGTCTCAATTCATCCAAACGGCTTTTGCGCCGGATTTGAGCCAGTTCGTATTCGTTGCCCTCGATGCGATTTTTGACGGTCTGCTCCCAGGCTTCCAGGTGTTTTTCCGAAATGGTTGGGGTATCCCAGGTGCCAACGCCGACCCAGTAGATGTCAAACCCTCGTTTTTTGCCTTCGCCGGGTTCTCCCTGCACCATACGGGTAATGTAATCGCGGGCGATGAACTCCGAAATGGTGGAGACATCCAGCGTCAAGTCCTTGGGGCGCCGGTTGGGGAATTGTTCCTGGATTTTTTGCCGGATAGCAGCCAGTTCCTGAGGGCTGATGTTTGCCAGAAATTCGTCCAGGGTATGGCCTGCAATGAACGTGCGCAACCTGGCGAGGATATTGTTGATGGCTCTGCGTGTCCAGGACTGCTTGGTTTGTTTGTAAGTCAGGTTCATGATGGCTTCGATAACCGCTTGTTTGTCATAATACAGTTGCGGCTCTTCGGGAGGGGTTTCGTTCGGGCTGTCGGTTGTTGTGGGTGGCAGGGTGTTGGCCGCCGCTCTGGCCCTGGCGTGATCGGGTTTTTGGCCGCGATGCACGCTAAATACCATGTTGATGTTTTTGGCTTTTACCTTGATGCCGTCTTTGGTGCGGCTTTCGACGGTCTGGTTGTCCACGAATTGGTCGCGCATATCGTAAATGGCGCGCAATCGCTCGAATCCCTCTAACTCGACATAGCCGTCTTCGGGGAAGATGACATGCGGCTCGCCGTCGATCTTCTCGAAGAGGGCCACGTTTTCGATGTGTACCAACACTTTGCCCGGCCCGCCGATGCGAAACACGGGTGAGTCGCGGTAATCGGCGGGAATTTCGCCATTGCGGATTTGAACCCGCGGATAACGCCCGACGAACGCGGCGATGCGGATGAAGTCCGCGGCGATGGATACATCGCCTAACTCGAAGATGTCGTCCAGGTAAATGGCCGCGGTACGAAAGGCAACCCAAAAGGCCAGCCCGATGACGAGCACGCGGCGCAGAATGTCGGCCTCGAAATAAGGGGTGGCGGCTACCACCAACAGCCGGACGATCAATTGGATGCGCAACAAGGTGCTGATCATCAATTGTGCCGCGAAATCCTCCGGCTCTGGAAAGGTGACCCATGGTTGGATATTGTCGAAATCCGGGGGATGAGCGGCATAGGCGAAAAGTGTCCAGATCAACCAACCGAGCGGGAATATGAAACTGCGGATGATCCGGCCGCGTAGATTGATTTGGAATAGGGGGTGAATAAACGGGTCGATGAAATCGAGCAACCAGTAAGCCCCCTTCTTCACCGCCCTCAGCGTGCCTTGTAGCAGTGCGCGCAAATCTTTCACAAATTGCGTGAGCGTGTTGATTTGCTGTGCGTTATCGGATTGCGCCATGCTAATTGCTCCGGATCCACTCGATCAGGCTCACGATGTCCTGCTTTTCGTTGGTAAGATATTGGTGTAGTTCAGGATCGCGGATACATTGCTCCAGGGTGCCGCGCACCAAAAATTCCAACACCGCATTCAGGTCCGGGAGCGACTGTTGAGACAGCTTTGCGGCCGGCAGGCGGCTGGCCGAGACCGCGAAGTCTTGCAAAGCGATCTCATATCCCTGGTGAGCGGCCAGACTCCGCTGCTGGCGGACATAACGCTCTTCTTCTTTGGCGCGTTCCAGCCAGTTGGCCCGCCATTGTGCGACCAGTTTTTCTTCCACCTTGCGCTCGAAACGCAGATTGGCAATTGCAGCCGCCTGCACCTTGATGCCGCGTTCTTTCAATATCTTGTACTCCTGGCTCTCGATTTGAATGCCGGTCGGGTTGCCGAATTCGTCCAGTTTTTCGACGTATTTTTGGGTCAGTCTCTCCCGTACCGCTTTGCTGATTTTTTCGTACGCGGTTTCCAATGTTCTCTCCGCCGGGTTGATGGTGGCAAAGGTGAACAATTCGTCGAGTTTGAACTTTCTCACCAGTTCCCGCCACACGTCCACGGCAAGATAGGCTGGCAGGTTGTTCCAGGATTGGTAGCGTGCCTGGCTGCTCAATCTCTCCTGCGGGTCAACGCTTTCGTGCCGGATGGCGCGCTCCACCGAGACCAGATCGCACACAAACTGGGTGCGCGCTTTCTTTTCTGTTCCGTTTGGTGTTTGTGGTTTTATGTTGGTTTTCTCGTCGTAGGGGTCGTCATCGAGTTGAAATGTGGTCAGGATGTTGGGGACGATCTCTACGCCATCGCGGGTGAGGGCGCTGGTTTCCCACCTGCGTTGCATACGGTCTTGGTACGCCTCGTCCGATTCGTCCTCCCCCTGTGGGGCAAAGGGGTCCTCACCGGGTTTGGGCCCCACCATTTGGGATTGGCGGTAGAGGCTGACTGCTCCGGCAACTTTCTCGAAGCGTCTGGTGAACACTGTTCCCGGCCCGACGGTACGGGTAAAGGCCAGGGCTGAACGCAGCACCGCTGCGCTGGCCGTGTCCAACACCACCACCCCCCAGCTTGGCTTTTCCATTTCGCGCTTGCGCTGGATCACCTCCCCGTCGCGGATGAAGATCGCGGGTCCGTGTTGGCCGACCATGTACAACAACAGCCGCACCACCACCCAAAACCGCTCGCGGGTGTGGTTGAGCGGCAAAACATATTGCGAGAAAAAGGCAATCCATACCAGAAACATGATCGCCAGCAGCCACATATCTTGCCACAAGGCATTGACATTTTCCGGCAGCCCGATCTGCTCCTGGTATTGCGGGAAGAAAACCTTCAGGGCGATAAACATCAGGTAATCTTCCAACGAGGGCCAGCCTGATCGGTATACCTGGTACCAATACAAAATCCCGACCACAACCGTCACGATGACGATCTGTTTTTTGGGATTCTGGAAGGTGGAACGGCTTTGCATAAGACGATTGTATACTAGAGTGGAGTGTTTTGGCAACCGGCTGAGGTATGCTGATAAAATGGTTTCATGCCCGAACGAGTGAGTCTGGAATTTCACTGCCACACCATCTTTTCAAAAGACAGTCTGACTTCCCCTGAATTGCTGGTGCGGGCGTGCCAGCGGAAAGGAATTGATCGGGTGGTTGTGACCGATCATAACACCATTCGCGGCGCGTTGATCGCCCAGGAGATCGATCCGCAGCGGGTCATTGTGGGGGAAGAGATCATGACGCAGAGGGGGGAACTGCTGGCCGCGTTCGTGAAAGAGGAAATTCCGCCGGGGCTGCCCCCGATGGAGGCGATTGTCCGGCTGAGAGAGCAGGGCGCGTTCATCAGCGTTTCCCACCCCTTCGATTACACCCGCAGCGGCCATTGGACGCCGGACGACCTGCGCCGCATCGCGCCGCTGGTGGACGCGGTGGAAGTGTTCAACGCGCGCTGCTTCTCCGCGGGCATGGATGAGCGAGCCGGGGAATTTGCGCGGGAACATGATCTGCTGGGCACGGTCGGTTCGGATGCGCACACGGCATTCGAGTTGGGCAGCGCGGTGCAGGAACTACCGCCCTTTCACGATGCCAGCACTTTGCGAATTGCGCTCAGGCAGGCCAGATACCGGGTCTCGCGTTCGGGATGGTGGGTGAGGCTGGCCTCGCGGTATGCTGTCATGGCAAAGATGCTGCACATAGCCGGCCGCGAGTGAACCCCGCCCCTCTGGCTGCCTGGTAGATTGCAAAAGCCAGGCCCGGGGTGCTCAGCCTCGAGACGCAGATTATTTCCCCCCAGGCTATCGGAATTTTCTATTCTTATCCCTAAAGCCTCAAAATTTCCGATACAATGGGTAAAGCCGCCCATAGAATTCGATCCACATGACAAACGGTTACAACTTTGGGAGCAGTTATCGAAAATGTCGAAAGGTACGAAAACCAGCAGTTTTGGCACAAACGCTAGAATCAGCCATGATTCTTCTTCATACTACAATTCACGGCTATACTCAGAGTTACCCACAACCACCGGCCAAAAGATGAGGCCAGACAATCCATTTCCCGAACACCTGAGAAATCGTATTCTCGAGGGAAGCTCGGAGAAAATGGAAAAACTTCCAGACAATTCGCTTCATCTGATGGTAACCTCACCTCCCTATAATGTCTCGAAAGAGTACGACGAAGACTTATCATTGAAAGAATATTTGGATTTGCTTTATCGAGTATTTTCAGAAACTTATCGTGTTCTGGTAAATGGTGGGCGCGCCTGTATCAATGTGGCGAACTTGGGACGAAAACCATATATTCCTCTTTCCGATTATATTTCCGGCATGATGACCGATATAGGATTTTTGATGAGAGGGGAGATCATCTGGAATAAAGGGGCGGGGGCAGGCGTTTCAATGGCCTGGGGAAGTTGGCGATCGGCCTCCAACCCCGTACTACGCGACGTTCACGAATACATCCTGGTATTTTCAAAAGGCTCATTCCAACGACAAAAGCCAGCCGAAAACGGAGATACTATTGAGCGCGAACAATTCATGGAATGGACAAAGTCCGTTTGGACGATGAATACGGAATCGGCCAAAAAGGTGGGACATCCGGCCCCTTTTCCAATCGAGCTGCCATACCGGCTTATTCAGCTCTACACATTCAAAGATGATGTTGTGTTAGACCCATTCATGGGCAGTGGAACGACTGCAATTGCGGCGTTGAAGTCGCAACGATACTACATCGGTTACGAGGTCGATCCTGAATATGTGAAATTGGCCGAGAAGCGTATCGAGCCATATAAAATTCAGGTACAGCAGTGATGCAGGTGATTGTCCGGTCTCATTCAGGAGCAGGAGTTATGCAGTTCGTGCCTGCGAACTGCCTGTGTCATTCTTCTGAGCGACCGGCTGTTGCCTGCGTCATTCTGAGCGACAGCGAAGAATCTCAAAGATGGCAGGGGAGACGGGGGACGGATGACCGGGGACGGGGGACGGTTGTTCGAGGCGTGGTTATTGGGGGTCGGGGCGACCGGCCGGTCGCCCCCCCGACGGTCGCTGCGCTCCGGATTCTTCGGGCACTGCGTGCCTTCAGAATGACAGGAGGGGTGCGCTCCCTCAGAATGACATAAAGTGGCCGGTTTCGAAGATATTTCGAAGATCGGGCATAAGGACCCGGTAGTAGCTCGAATTGGGGTACACTTGGGGAAAAACACAAAGGAGTACCCATGTCCGAAAAAATTGGTTTTATTGGTTTAGGCATCATGGGCCGCGGCATGGCCCACAACCTGCTCAAGGCCGGTCACGACGTGGTGGTCTGGAACCGCACCACCAGCCGTATGGATGAGTTCGTGGCCGCGGGCGCGCAGGCCGCCTCCAGCCCGGCAGACCTGGCGCGGCAGTGCGATGTGATCCTGGTCTGTGTGAGCGACACGCCAGACGTGCAGCAGGTGGTGTTGGGCGAAAACGGTGTGCTGGCCGGGGCGCGGCCCGGGCAGCTGGTCGTCGATCACAGCACCATCAGCCCGCACGCCACCCTGGAGATAGCGGCCCAACTAAAAGCCAAAGGCGTTCACATGCTGGACGCGCCCATCAGCGGTGGCAGCGAGGGCGCGGCCCGCGGCACCTTGAGCATCATGGTGGGCGGCGAGGCCGATCAAGTGGCGCGCGCCCTGCCCATCCTCCAGGCCTACGGCAAAACCATCACCCACGTCGGCCCGCAGGGCGCCGGGCAGATGGTCAAGCTGGTCAACCAGATTCTGGTGGTGGTGACGGAACTGGCGGTGTGCGAGGGGCTGCTGTTCGCCCAGGCCGGAGGGTTAGACCTGCAAAAGACGCTCGAGGCGGTCAAAGGGGGCGCGGCCGGTTCGTGGATGCTCGCCAACCGCGGCCCGCAGATGATCGCTCGCGACTGGCGGCCCGGCTTCACCATCGACTTGCAACAAAAGGACCTGCGCCTGGTGCTCGAAGCCGCAGACCAGTTGGGTGTGCCCCTGATGGCGACTGGCATGGTCTTTCACCTGTACCGCACGCTGCAAGCCCAGGGGTTGGGGAGCGAGGGCAACCACGCGCTGGTCAAGGCTTTGGAAAAAATGTCCGGCATCCGGCTGGGCAACAACACACAGGAGCGCGGCGGATGAGCAACAGCCTGCAACAAATCGCCCGGCAACACCCCTTCCCCGGCTACCAAAACTGGTGGCCGATGGGCGAAACATTCATACAATTGATGTCCGGCGCGATTGTGGCCGAATGGCAGCAAGTGGACGGCGATCCGCGGCGCGTCCGGCAGCACACAGCCCGTTACGTGGAGGTGGTCTACCAACGGCAGGCCCGCGAGGGGCTGGTGGACGACTTCGTGGCAGCGCGCTTCGAGCCGGGATTCCGCTCCGGCGAGTTCGACGCGCTTTCGTATGCTTTTTTCCGCGCCGCGTTCGAGCGCATGGCCGCGGCGGGCGGCGCGTATGGCCTGCCCCTACCCCAGGCACGGCGGCGGTTCACCCAGCGTGTCGGCAAAACCTTCTTCGCCGCGCTGCACGACCATTTGCAGCTCGATCTGCCCGCCCGCCTGCACGATGAAAACGACCTGGCGCGGTTGCAGGCCGGTCTGGCACGGGTGGGCGCGTTCCTGCGCGAACAGGGCTACCTGCGCGACCATTTCGCCTTCACTTTCGAGGTGGATGTGACTCACGCGGGGCAACGCATCACCCAACGCGCGGCGGATTTTCTGGAAAACCTGCACCGCCGCGGGCTGGGCTACGCGCTGTACGAGATGGGCTATCCGGTCATCTTGCCCTCTGCGGTTTATCTGTATCACACCCTGGGCGAGGCCCAGCACCACTCCTCGCGCACCATCGAGGAGCTGTTCGCGCGGCTGGGGTGCCAGGCGCGCGAGACCGACGATTTCGATCCCATCGGCTTTCCCGCGGACCGGGTGGTGGAGTTGTGGGAGATTCGCGGAGGGGCGGATGCGTGAGGATGTGATTGTGATCGGGGGCGGGATCATCGGGGTGAGCGCGGCGTATTTTCTGGCGCGGGAGGGTGTGCCGGTCACGTTGCTGGAGATGGGGGCGTTGTGCAACGGCAGTTCGTGGGGCAACGCCGGGCTGATCGTGCCCTGCCACTCGAAGCCGGTGCCCGGGCCGGGGGTGTTGTGGCAGGGGATACGCTGGATGTTGGACCCGGAAAGTCCGTTTTACATCCGGCCGCGCCTCGATCCGGCCTTGATCCGCTGGTTGTGGCGTTTTCGCGATTATTGCAACCCTCAGGCGGTACACGCTGCCGTGCCGCTGTTCCGGGACATGCAGCGCGCCAGCCTGGATTTGTACCGGCAGATCATCCCGGAGGAGGGCATCGAGTGCCATTTCGAGCAGGCCGGGGGGGTGGAGTTGTTCCGCGATGTGGGGCGGTTCGCGCAGGCACGGCAGGAGGTGGAGGAGATGCAGGCCTTCGGGCTGGATATGCGTTTGCTGGATCGGGAGGCGGTGCGCGCGCTGGAGCCGGCGGTTCATCCCGAGGTGGTGGGGGGTATTCATTACCGGGAGGACGCGCATTTGGACCCGGCGCTGTTCGTGGAGGGGCTGGCCGCGGCGGCACGGCGTTACGGGGCCGTGATACGCACGCGGGCCGAGGTGTCGGCGCTGGAGGGGGAAAACGGCGGGGTAACGGTGCGCCTGGCGGGAGGGGAATCGCTGGCCGCGGGCCAGGTGGTGCTGGCCGCGGGCGCGTGGTCGCCGGGGCTGGCACGCGGTTTGGGGGTCGGTCTGCTCATGCAGCCGGCCAAGGGGTACAGCATCACCATGCAGCGCCCGCGGAACGCGCCGCGCATCCCTCTGCATCTGGCCGAGGCGCGCATGGCTGTCACGCCGATGGGGCCGTATCTGCGGTTGGCCGGGACGCTGGAGCTGGCCGGGATCAGCACCACGATCAACCAGCGGCGGGTGAACGCGATTGCGCGCAACGCGACTGCCTATCTGGCGGAGACGGAGGGGGAGGTGGTGCGGGTGTGGAGCGGGATGCGCCCGCTGGCTCCGGACGGGCTGCCGTACATCGGGCGGGCGCGCCGCGCGCCGGGCCTGATTCTGGCGACCGGGCACGCTATGCTGGGCGTCTCGATGGGGCCGATCACCGGTAAGTTGGTGGCGGAGATCGCGATGGGGAAACAGCCTTCGTTGGATGTGAGGGCCTTTGGGGCGGAGCGGTTTTCGTGAGGGGGCGGTGGCATCGAATGGAGGCTGCGCGAATCTTTTGTTGCGTGAAAATGGTATAATCTCTTTCCGCTCCGTATAAGTGGAAAGCGTAAAGTTGCGTAAACACACAAAGCGATAAACATCTCCATGCCCACGCAAGCATCCGATTTGAAAGACCTGACTCTTTTGGGCCGGGAGGCCAAACCGAGCAAAAAGCTGGAGGCTTTCCCCAATCGCTCTCCAGGGCGTTTCTATTCCGTTACCCTGGAAACCGATGAGTTTACCTGCCTGTGCCCGTTAACCGGCCAGCCGGATTTCGCGGACATCCGGGTGCAGTATGTGCCGGACGAAAAAATCGTCGAATCCAAGTCCTTCAAGCTGTATTTGTGGTCGTACCGCAATGAGGGCGCGTTCCACGAGCACGTGGTCAACCAGATTTTGGACGATCTGGTGGCCGCGCTGGACCCGCACTGGATCAAGGTGACGGGCGCGTTCAACGTCCGCGGGGGGATTGCGATCACGGTGGAGGCCGAGCACGTGAAGACGCCGGAGGCGAAGCGGGCGGTGGGGGGGCAGTAGTCAGTGTTCAGTGTTCAGTGGACAGTGGACAGTGGTCAGTGGTCAGTTTCTTATGCCTGATTCTCGATTCTCGATCTAAAAAACCATGAACCACCAAAGCTATCGTTTCTTTCCCCTGGTTACGGCGGTGTTCGTCACCACCTTGATCGTGTCCAACATCATCGCGGTCAAGCTGGTGAACATTTTCGGGCTGTTCTTGCCCGCGGCGGTCATTCTGTTTCCGGTGGCCTATATTTTCGGGGACGTTCTGACCGAGGTGTACGGCTACACTCGCGCCCGGCAGGTGATCTGGATCGGGTTCTTTTGCAACTTGCTGGCGGTGATCGCCATCTGGCTGGGAGGGGTGCTGCCGGCCGCGCCGTTCTGGAATCTGGCGGGGTTCGAGTCCCCCGAAAGCGCGCAAAGGGCATACCAGGCCATTTTGGGCTTTACACCCCGCTTGCTGGCGGCTTCGTTCCTGGCCTATCTGGTGGGCGAGTTTCTGAACGCGTTCGTGCTGGCAAAGCTAAAAGTGAAAACCGAGGGGCGGTTTTTGTGGCTGCGCACCATCTCGTCCACCATTGTTGGGCAGGGCGCGGATTCCGCGGTGTTCATTACCGTGGCCTTTGCCGGTATCCTGAGCAGCTCGAACCTTTGGACCGCCATCCTGTCACAATGGCTTTTCAAGGTGGTCTACGAAGCGCTCGCCACACCCTTGACTTACCTGGTGGTGAACGGGCTGAAGAAGGCTGAAAATCTGGATTATTACGACCGGGATACAAATTTCAGCCCGATTGGGTAAGGCGGGTGCTCTTCTTTCGCTTGACTTCCAACATCAGCGTGCGCACGGGGTAGTGGGATTCGTGGCGGAAGATTTTGTCGGTGGCGGATTCGTAGAGCAGGGGGGCTTCTTCGGGCGGGGCTTTGACGATCTCGTGGTCAGGGATGACCCACCATAGCAGCGCGTTGGGGAGGGAGCGGCGGGCCAGCGCCAGGGCCTGTTGCGGGCCGGGGGCCTGAATTTCGCCCGCGTGGGTGCAGACGCCTTTGTGGTTCTTTTTGACGAAAATCTGGTATGTCTGGGGGGTGGCGGGCTGCTGCTCGCGGTTCGAGGCAGGGGGCACGGCCTCGAGCTGGGCTTTGGTGCGCGAGAAGATGGCGGCGGCGGGCACCACCCACATGGTGGTCCGGTAGGGCCGGCGGGCGAACACGTCCCGCGCGTTGAGCAGCGCCATTTCGGGGTCGGGCGCGTGGACCGAACCGGCGTGGATCAGGGGCGCGTCCGGCCGGGGCTGCTCGAAGACGTAGTAGCGGGGGAATTGGGTGTCCATGATGAGGGATAGGGAGTGGGGATAGGGATAGGGAGCGGAGATAGGGATAGGGATAGGAGATTGGGGACTTTCAACCTGACACCTGATACCTGTCTACCTGTTTACCTGTCTACCTGCCTCCCCGCCTACCATACGCGGCCAGGGCTTCGCGCACCCAGGCGCCGTCTTCGTGGGCTTTGCGCCGGGCTTCGAGGCGTTCGCGGTTGCAGGGGCCGTCGCCTTTGATCACCCGCCAGAACTCGTCCCAATCGATGGGGCCGTGAATCCACATT
>JALUWE010000502.1 GCA_027019845.1 Anaerolineales bacterium
GCCGGCCCGAATAATGGCGATCCGGTCGGCCAGTTCTTCGGCCTCGCTCAGATTGTGGGTGCAGAGCACGATAGCGCGCTCCGCGGAGCGCAGTTCTGCAATCGAGTCGCGCACCAGGCGGGCGCTCTCCGGGTCCATGGCGGAGGTGGGTTCATCCAGCAGCAGCACGGGCGGGTTGTGCAACAAGGCACGGGCCAGGGCGAGCTTTTGGCGCATCCCTTTGGAAAATTCCCCGATACGCCGTTTTTTCGCTTCTATCAGATTGAAATCGCTCAAGAGCTTGTCGATTCGCTCTTTCCGTGTGCGCGGGTCCAGATTGTAAAGCTGCCCGTAAAAGTCGAGATACTCCTCCGCGGGCATACGGTTGTACAGGCCGTGATTTTCCGTCAGCACCCCCACCGAGGCGCGCACCTTCTCGGGTTGGTGGATCACGTCAAAGCCTGCCACCCAGGCGCGCCCCCGGCTTGGCCGCAACACCGAGGTGAGCATACGCACGGTGGTGGTCTTCCCCGCGCCGTTGGGGCCCAGCAAGGCCAACACTTCACCCGCTTTGACCGTCAGATTCACCCCCTCCACGGCCACGAAGTCCCCGAAATGTTTGGTCAAATCCTGGGTTTCGATCACGGCCACTTACACCGCGCGCTGTTGAAGACGGCCTCCCCCGCGCCTGGCCGCGGATTCGGCCCTCGAATCACGACGCTGGCGATGGCGATAGAACAGCAAACCAGCAGAAGCCAGCGCAACCAGCGCCATCAGAGTCTGGTTGGCGTTCAGCCCGGCAACCTGCGATGAATCCAGGCGCAAGAATTCGAGCAGAAAACGCCCGATGGGATAGGTGATCAGGTAGAGCAGGAAAACATCGCCGTCATACAAACGGTTGGCAAAGCGCCGCCCGACCCACAGCAGGAAAAACATGTTCGCCAGGTTCCAGAGCGATTCGTACAGGAACAAGGGATGGAAATAAGAAAACTGCTCGAAGCCGGGCACCCGGTTCTGGGGTTCGATGAAGATCGCCCAGGGTAAATCGGTGGGGCGGCCATACAATTCCTGGTTGACGAAGTTCCCCCAGCGGCCAATGGCCTGCCCCAGGGCGATAGCGGGCGCAGCGATGTCGGCCCAGACAGCGAAAGATTCCCCACGGCGGCGGGCGAACATATACAAGGCCAGCCCTCCGCCGATCACCGCCCCCGGAATACCCAGGCCGCCCTTCCAGACCGCCACTGCATCGAGCGGGTGCGTCAGATAAAAGCGGGTGGTGATTCCCACCGCCACCATAGAGGGCGGCGGGGTGAGAATGTGCCAGATGCGTGCGCCAACGATCCCGCCCACCAGCACCCATGTCAGAGCATCCCACACGAATTCCGGGTCCAGTTTCCAGCGCCGGGCCTCGTAGATGGACAAAAACGCGGCCGCGAGCGCGCCGGTCATCAAAATCAGGCCGTAATAGCGGACGAAAAAGGGGCCAACTTGAAAACCCATTGTGCTACACTCCTTCGTTCTACGCCTTACGTTCTACGCCTTACGTTCCACGCCCTCAACATGCGCCTGCCGGCGCATGGAAAAAATGCGCTGCAACGCGGTCAGGTGCGCGCCGACCGCCAGGATCGCCATACCATAAAAGGGAAAGTTCAATACCAGCGCGGGCACCAGCACCAGGTAGCGTTCCAGACGGGTAAACATGCCGATCTTGACGTCGAAGCCCAGCGACTGGGCGCGCGCCCGGACGTAGGACACCAACACCGACCCGGAAGCGGCCAGATAGACCAGAAAACTGGCCGCCACGTCGCCCTGGATCAAATAATAATACAGCAAACCGCCCAGGATGATCAGCTCCGAGTAGCGGTCGACCACCGAGTCGACGAACCCGCCCCAATGGCTGGGTTCGCCCCGCAGGCGCGCCATCGTGCCGTCCAACGCGTCCACCGGGGCCAGCACCAGGATCACCAGGCCGCCAGCCGTCATGCGGCCTTGCGCCAGAAAAAACGCACTCAACATGTGCCCAAACAAACCCAGAAAGGTCATTGTGTTTGGCAACACCCCCAAACGGTTCAGAAAGCGGCCTATCGGGTCCAAAATACCTTTCATTCGCAGCCGCGCGTAATCGGTTAAAGTTGGTCTCTCTTTTTTAATGGACTGCACCACGATCAAAGTTCCTCCGGTTTCTCTCAAGGGGAATGGATACGCAGGACATCGTATCGCATCGGATTGGGGATGTCAATGTTGGGGGGATGGTTAGCCGGTTTCTTGGCCGGGAGGTTGGGTGGGCGGCTCGATGAGCACCTCTCGCTCGCGACCCCCACCCTGGGAAGGCCCCACGATGCCCAGGTCTTCCAGCTCGTCGATCAGGCGCGCGGCCCGCGGATAGCCAATCCGCAGCCTGCGCTGCAACATGGAGGCACTGGCGCGCTGTGCCTCGCGCACAATCTCGATGGCGCGCTCGACCAGATCGTCGCGGGTCGCCAGCATCGCTTCCTCCGCCAGCATTTGCTCCCAGGGTGGGGCCTCCTCCTCGTCCGCGTATTGCCTCTGCCAATGCTGGATGACCTTTTCGATCTCCTGGTCCGTTACCAGCGCGCCCTGGGCGCGGATTGGGCTGGGCGCATCCGGCGGCAGGAACAACATATCGCCATTCCCCAACAAGGATTCGGCGCCCCCGCTATCCAGAATGACGCGCGAATCCACCGAGGAGGCCACCGCGAAGGCCAGCCGGGCCGGGAAATTGGCCTTGATCAGACCGGTGACCACATCTGTGCTGGGACGTTGCGTTGCGACCACAAGATGGATACCCGTGGCGCGCGCCAGCTGCGCCAGGCGCACCAACGCGGGTTCGGTTTGCTCCGCGGCGGACATCATCAGATCGGCCAATTCGTCTATCAGCACGACGATGTGAGGCATGGGGGCCTCCGGCGGCTGCTTGCGCTGGCGCATCTTTTTGTTGAAGGTGAAAATATTGCGAGAGCGGTATTTTTCCAACAGTTTATAGCGCCGGTCCATTTCGGCAACCGTCCAACGCAAGACGCCCAAAATGCGGTCCAGATCGGTCTCCACCCGCCCGAGGAGGTGCGGCAGCCCGTTGAAGCGCACCAGCTCGACCTTCTTGGGATCGATCATGATGATGCGCAAATCCTCCGGTGAGTTGTTCATCACCAGGCAGGTGGTAATGGCCGAGATACAAACTGATTTTCCCGAACCGGTCGTACCCGCAATCAACAAGTGCGGCATGGTCGCCAGGTCTGCCACCACCGGGTTGCCGGAGACGTCCAGGCCTAAAGCCAGTGCCAGGGGGGAAGCTGCCTTGTAAAAAGGTTCTGATTGCAAAATGGGGCGCAAACGCACCTGGCTCGATTTGAGATTCGGCACCTCGATACCGACGAAAGAACGGCCCGGCACCGGGGCCTGGATGCGCAGCCGGGAAGCGGACAACGCCAGCGCCAGGTCGCGAGACAGGCTGGAGATTTGTGCCACGCGCACTTTCTGCTGGGCAATATCGCCGCCCGCCCCCGGTTTTTCGATGTACCCGGGCTTGACCGCGAACATGGTCACCGTCGGGCCGACCTGCACGTCCACCACCTCGGCGGGAATGCCAAATTCGGCCAGCGTTTTGACAATCAGCCCGGCGGTCTGGTTGATGTGACGTTCCTGAGGGCGGATGGTTTGCCCGCCGGAGAGCAAACTGAGGGGCGGCAGACGGTCGTCGCGGGGAGGCGGCGGTTGGGAAGGTTTTTTCTGCGGGGGGAGACGGAATTTGTTGCGATACTCGGCGGGAATATCGACTTTCTTTGGTTTTTTGGGTTTGATTGCTGCCGGGCGGTCCGGGGCGGAGGGCGCCTCTTCGGGGGGGTGTTCACCCCGCGAGTCAGCCGCCCTGCCGGGGTGGGGTTGGGGGGGGACGCCCACGCCGTCCGGCGCCAGAATCGTCCGCATCCAGGCCAATACCGGCCTCAGCAGCCCGAATCCGACCACGATTCCCCACAAAAAGAGCACCACGATCAACACCGCGCGCCAAAACGGGCCGATAGCCAGCCCCAGAAATTCCGCCAACCCCCAACCGATCAAGCCCCCATCCTGACCGGCCTCGGCGCGTTCGAGGGAAACGCCTTGCACGATGGTCAACAAGGTGAGCGCGGCAAAGGCTGCCATCTCGAGCGCCAACACCCGACCCCACGGGATGCCAGACGCCTCCGGCTGGCGTTGACGCAACACCAGCCATCCTACCCAGGCGAGGAGGAAGACTGCCAAAACGGCGCCAAATCCCAGCCAGAGACGCAGAAACGCGCTCCACGGGGTGAGCAATGCCCCTCCCGTCAGCCCGGCCAGCGCCAGCAGGGTCATCAGGGCGAGCGCAATGGCGAGAATCCCGGCCACGTCGCGCGTAAAGCGTTGAAAACGGAGCAAAATCCGCACCAGGGCGTCTTGCCAGGTGGCGTCTTCTTGGGGAGGGGAGGGTTTCTGCTTGGATGCCATGGAAGGAATGTCAGTGGACGGATTATCGCTGGCTGCTGAGCAGTTCGATTTCGGATTCTGGGGTGTTTTCGGCGGCAAACTCTTGCAGTTCATCTTCCCGCGCCTGGCGTTCCATGTCCAAGATGGCCTGGGCAACCGCTTCGATGGCTACACGTTGCTTGCGGTAGAGATCAGCCTCTGACATGGCCAGCCGCAAAGCCACTTCCCGAACCTTGCGGCCCTGCAGGAATTTCAACTCCAGGATGTTATACAGAATCCACTCACCTGTAAATCTGCGCTCGCCCTCGGGCCGGATACGCTCCAGGGCTTCCCGCAGCGTCGCGCGCAGGGCGTTGACCGGGTTGCCCTGATGCTCGTCAATGGCGTTCTGTACCACTTTCAGGCGCATCAAGGGGCTTTGGGAAAGTTTCGGCCCTCCCCAATAGTGGCTGAACGCATCTTTGACAGCTCTGCTCAAATCCACCGAAGCGGGCAGATCGTCCGGTGAGGTGAGTACGCCGTCGCGGTCATAGCGGGAGGCGGCACGCAGCCGTTGAATCAGTTCTACCTGGGGGGTGAGACTTTCCAGAGAGGCGAAAACATCTTGCTGCATACGCCGGTCTTCCAGCGCGAGCGCGGCGCGTGCTCCCAGTGCCAGGATGGCTTCCCGCTGTTCGATTGCCAGGGAAGCGCTTCGCCCGACGCCCATCACTCCCAACAGAGCATCCTCCTCCGCTCCATACAGCGGCAACAACCAGTAATCACCCCAGGAAAAAATCTCCTCTCGCCCGTCCCGGGTGCTCACGATTTGCAGGATGTTGCGAGACAAATCCTCTCCCCGAAGCGGTTCGCCGTTGCCGGTGGTCACCAACAGTTCAATGCCCTGCCCGCCAATAGCAGCCACGAAGGCTGTGGAAACCTGCAACTGGTCGCAAGCCGCGGCCAGTACGGCTTCGAGAAACTGCACCAGGTCGCGGGTGGTGAGCAACCGCTCTTCCAGGGCTTGCAGCAGCCGCAAGTCGCTACGGTCGCGCGCGTTGAACGACCAGCGCTCCCAGACCGGCGCGGAGATGGTAATCAGGTGCTCCATGATCAAAATAGCGGCCACCATAACGATTGGCACAGCCGCGGTATCGGGAAGCCCCAGGGTTTGCTCGGTGCGGCGAATGATGGTCGTCAGCCCCAAAACGACGAACGCGGTGCCCGGGCCGCGCATCAGCCACTTTGCCAGGCGGCGAATCACCACCCTGTCGGGCCAGGAAACGCCAAAAAACGCCACCGCGTAGGCCATCAGGATCAACAATCCGAAGATGACCACGTTGCTGACCAGCACCACCAACCAGAACACGAGCGGATGCAAGGAGGCAAACCCGGCGCCGAACAACAAATACGGAAACGATCCCCAGGCTGGTGCGATTGCCCCAGCCAGTAAATAGCGCATACGACGCAAGCTGGTTGCCGTGACCGTGCGCCGGTAGGCTCGCCAGAAATTTGCCCAGGCCCAAACAACGCCCGCCATGTAAAAGAAAACGAACAGCCAGGTAAACCTGGCGCGTTCAAAGTGAAAGATGCCCCCCATGTCGAAAATCAGATTGCCCACCAAAAAGTCGAAAGGCAGTGTGAGCAGAAAGATGCCCGACAGCACATATACCAGCCGGATCAACATGCGCCTGCGCCCTCGTGAGGGACGTCCTGTTGTTGCAAGCAGAGCGTCCGAAAAATGCAGGTAGGTGGCCGGCAAAAAGAGCAGGCCAATCCATTGAAAACGCAGCCAGAATTCGGCCTGCGCCAGGCTGGTGGCCACGCTGCTGATGGCTTCGCCCGTAAAGACGGCGGTCACGCACGCCAATATCAAGGCAAAGGAGCGCGCAACTCGATCCCGCAGATTGAACGTCAGCGCGTAGATCAGCAAAGAAAAAGCAGTGATCGCTATACCAGCGGTCGATATTTGGGCTAAAGTCTGTACAATGGAAAGCAAAATATCCATCACTGATAGGGCTTACGCAGTTGAGACATCATTGGTCGAAATGCGCACGATGGAAAGCAACCGCCTGAAAACCGCCCATCCCGCCTTGAGAGCGCACGTGAAAAGCCACCTGGATTGGCTCAACGAGGAAATTGCTGCGCTGGAGGCGGAAATCCGGGCACTCCTGGAAACCCTACCCGAGTGGAAAGAAAAAGTCGTTCTGCTGGAAAGTATTCCCGGCGTAGGCTTCATCACTGCCATTACCATACTGGTGGAGATGCCAGAACTAGGCCGGATAAACCGGCAACAGGTGGCCGCACTGGCTGGGCTGGCGCCATACAATCGTGACAGCGGCAGAAAGCGAGGCCGTCGCCGTATCTTTGGCGGCCGAAAGCGCGTTCGGCGTGTCTTGTACATGGCTATCTTGTCGGCCAAACGTTTCAATCCGGTCATACGAGCCTTTTTTGAGCGTTTAGAGGCGAGAGACAAAGAATTCAAAGTGGCGATGACTGCGTGCATGCGCAAATTGTTGACGATTATGAATGCCATGCTTCGAGACCATAAAGCCTGGTCTCCGGCACCATAATCTCGACTTCGCCTCTTGACAAATAA
>JALUWE010000503.1 GCA_027019845.1 Anaerolineales bacterium
GCGGATGATGCGGCGCAGCTCGTCTTCAATGAGGCGGCCGGATGGCAGGCCCGAGCGCGGATCGGTAAGGCTTTCTCGTTCTGCGCGGGCAATAGCGTTTTGGACGCGTAGTTTTAGCTCTTCGATATCGAACGGTTTGGTGATGTAATCGTCCGCGCCCAGTTCTAGCCCCTGCAATTTATCGCTGCGCTCGTCCCTTTGGGTTAAGAAGATGATTGGGATGTGTTTGGTTCGGGTTTGGGTGCGTAGAATGCGGCAGACTTCGTAGCCATCGATGCCTGGCAGCATGATGTCCAGCACGATCAGGTGAGGAAGGCCTTGTCGTGTTTTTTCGAGGGCTTCTGGCCCGTTGAGCGCAACATCCACATCATATCCCTGGCCGGTAAAGTAAATGCGCAGCATGTTCGAGATGTCAAAATCGTCTTCTACGATGAGTATCCGGGCTTTTCCCATTGGGACCTCCCACAGAGTTTAGATAGATTTGGCGAATTGTTTGGCGCGTTGGCGCACGCGGTGGATTTGTTCTAAGGTGACAGCTTTTTCAAAGGAACGAAAACCGCTCACGTGGAATCCGTGCTTAGCGGCGATTTGGGATATTTCCTCGACTTGATGGCGAGTGATGTTTTTCCCGAGTGTGTAGTTAGTAAAACGCCCTTCCAGGGTTAGGGCCATGGTTTCTGCCATGCAGGCATACGCTTTTCCTGGAGGGAATCCGAAATCGAAGTTGAAGTTTACCGGGCCGGGAACGTCTACCATGCCTCCATCGATGACCAGTACATCGTCACGCATTGCCGCGACCGCGGCGGTTACATCGCGTGGCCGCGCCACGTCGCAAATGATGCTTCCGGCTTGCAGGTGCTCGGGATCGATGATCGCGCTGGTTGCGCTGGTAACCGTTATGATGATTTGTGCGTTCTTTATAACACCCACTTGTGTGGAAACGTGAATTTTGGATGAAGCTGTAACGAATCGGATCCGTTCCCGCAAGGCTTCCAAAGCGGGGAGGCGACGCCCCACCAGATAGAGCTCGGGCACCTTTTCGGCCAACATTTCAGCACATATTTTTCCAATCGAACCGGTTGCGCCTACGACGGCAGCCGTGGCCTGTTCGAGCGGAATGTGCATCATATCGGCCGCCTTTTGGATGGCCTCAATTGCTACGCCCACGGTGTAGGAATCGCCTGTCGTCACCGGGATGGATAACGCTTTGGCAATCGTCACACCTGCATCCCCGATGACGGATGTGTGCGCTCCCAACCCGAGTATTTTTGCGCCGAGTTTTTCGGCAAGCCGTCCGGTTTCTATGATCTTACGATAAACGACTTTTTCTGGCAACTCCATCATGCGTACCGGCGTGAGCGGGCACGCTAAAAACCACCCTTTGATCTCTTTCCCCGTCGCCTTGGAGGTGATGCCTGTGATTTCAGAGATGTAGACCGGCGGAAAAAACGTGGACAGAAAATTGATCTGCCGCTCGCTGAGAACGCGCCCCAGCAGCGGGAACTTACGGCTGACATCCCGTTTCGGGTCGATGGGGTGAATGATGAATGCAAAGCTGTCCACGGCTTACCACGTTTCCGTTTGAGGTTCTCCGGGAGGTGGATACAGACGTATGTGCAAGTGAGAATTGGCAAGCTTTCTATGATCGCTATCCTCATAGCTCACATGCTTGCGAATAATGAACCGCTCTGAGGAGGGGACCAACACCACGTCGGACTCAATGGTGCGGCCGGGCATGATGATCATGCCGGCGCCCAGTCGGCAATTGTGGCCTACACACCCTCCCAGGACCTCACGATTGGTGGGGCGCAGTTCTCCTTTTCCATCCAGGGCGCGAATCGGGGTGGGGATCAGGTTGAAATCCGTGAAGGTGGACCCCGCTCCAATGAAAGTATTGCGCCCGACAACACACATTTGCAAACAGGTGTTTTGCGCCACCATGCTATTGTCCATCAAAGTGGTCATGAACAGGGAGGCGCGAAAGGGCAGAAAACACCCGTCCCCCACCACAGAAAGCATCAACTGACAGCCCTGTGAGATGTTTACATTGTTGCCGATGATGCAATTGTCGATCACCGCGCCTGCCCCAATGGTCACATTGTCGCCGATGGTGGTAGGGCCGTGGATGACCGCGCTGGGATCGATGGTGCAATTTTTGCCAATTTTGACCAATTCTGAACAGGAGAGTACCTGCTTGCCCTCGTAAACGGCTTTCCCCATGATTTTCAACTTGTACAAAGGGTTGTGGTTGACCTCTGCTTCGAACCGCGCCCCGCGGGAGAACAAACCGAACACGATGTCGGCGATGAAAATGTGCACCCAGGAATCAATGGCAATCAGGCTGCGTAATGGCACTTGAAATACCAGGTCGCCTTTTTCGGTGGCCATGTAGGTGGGAACATGGTAGTAGCCAATCTCCCGCGATTGAAGGTCGATCACCAGGGGGCGGGCTTCGTGAAAAGGTGCCGGGCCTTTGGGAAAGTACCAGAACGGGGCCAGGTACAGATCGTCTAACTGTTTGTATGATTTGGAAAGTGCGATGGCATGTTCCCGGAAGGCGGAATCTTGTATGGAAAACGCGGCCTGGCTGGGAGTCTTGCGTTTCTGAGCTTCGGTGAGGAAGGCTTCCAGATAGGGAGCATCGAAATACAGGTTGTCCTGATATACCAGACAAGGCTCCCGGGTGTCGGGGAGGGGGGCGTCGGCTGGCAACTCCACCTCGCGGTGAACGTAAGGCGCCAGCAAATCTCGTTGTAACAACCAGAGAGGTTTGTTTTGTATACGCAGGTCGCGCGCTCTTTCGTTGAAGGGTTGCACGATCTGCTCGTCGTTTAGGATGACTTTTTGCATCTCTCGGGTGAGGCGTGTGGGGCAGTTTCAGGACTTCAATCGTCGAGGAACTCCCGTAACGTTTTTTGGAAAATGCGAGGCTGGTCCAACATGGGGAAATGTCCGGCCTTGGCAAAGCGCGCAATTCGGGCGTGGGGGATGCCATGTTTGAGCAGTTTCCATTGCCCTGGGTCTACAATAATATCCTTGTTGCCATACATCCCCATTACAGGAACCTTGATTTTTTTGATCTCCTTTGTAAGGTTTGTTTTATGGAGGGACGAGATGCTGATCAGGAAAGATTCGACTGTGGTTCGATCTAAGTCCTGGGCGATCATCGAGTACCAGCGGGAATCGCGGGTGATCAGAGGCGTGCTGAGCTTGATGCCGAGCTTTAACGCCCACATCATGTTGTGAACCAGCACGGCAATCGGCCGGTAGCCCGCCATCTTCAATAGCAGGGCCAGCGACGAACCCGAAACAGGCGAGCCAATAACGGTCACCTTGGTGACGCGTTCGGGGTGTTGGATCGCCACAGACAGGCTGACAGTCCCCCCCATGCTGTGCCCTACCAGCGGCGCCTGGACGATGCCCAATTGATCCATGAATTCATCTACCATGTTGACGAAATCCTGAATCTCATAACTGGAGAGTTTTTTGCCCGACTCTCCAAACCCCCAAAAATCCAATGCGTATGTGCGGTAGTGTTGGCCCAGGTAGGCCATCGTGTCTTGCCATAACCCCCATGAACCCAACCAGCCGTGCAACAAGATTACCGGGCGCCCTCGCCCATAGACTTCGTAATGAACAATGCCCTTATCTGTTGTGAGAGAAGACACAGTTCTATCTTGAAAAACGCGCGCTTGTTAGCCCTCTTCGGCATCCATGTTGGCGAGAATGCTATAGAGGAGTTCGAGAAGAACATTTTTAACGGATTCTTTATCCACAGCCACACATGGGAGCAACTTTATATCGGGCTTCAATCGCAAAGCGATCCGCATGTCCTCGATATCCCAGGAGTCCGAAAGATCTTGTTTGTTGGCCGCGACCACGTAAGGGGTTGGCGCATAGGCGCGAAAGGTTTCCAGGATGCTGCGCGCTTCGCGAAAGGTTTCGGGGCGCGAGCTATCCACCATGACAATAAAACCCAACATGCCCTCCGAAAGGATTTCCCACATAAAGTCGAAACGTTTTTGGCCCGGTGTGCCAAACAGATACAGCACCAGGCTTTCGTCCACCGTGATACGCCCAAAGTCCATCGCTACCGTGGTGGATTCTTTGATTTTTTCAGCTTCAGACGTAATTTTGCGTTCGGTCGAAACAACGTCGATTTCGCTAACTGTTTGGATGAACTCCGTTTTACCAGCACTGAAGGGACCGGTAACTACCATCTTGACAGTTTGCATGGGTCTATCCTTTGTTGGCGTTAAAATTTTTATAGAGATCGAATGCGAGTAATAATGCGATTGATCAAAGATTTTTGCTCATCTTTGGTTTTTGCTGGCAAAGTGGTTGAAATCGGTTTAGGCATGTCCGCAGGCCGCACAATTTCTACCAGCCCGGCTTGTAAAAGGCCGTACACGATCCGCCGAATTTCCAGATCGTTCATTTTGGTAGCACGGGCGATTTGTCGCATGGAGTTTTTCGGGTTGATGTATGAGACGACTTTCCATTCTTGGACGCTTAAATTCACCTTATGCAGGTTTGCACCCGGCCGGTCGGTAAATTTGAGTGCCATATCCAGGTTGGGAATTTCATCCTGGAGTTGTTCCCATTCACGCAGCTGTCGCGAACCCTCGATAATGATGTTTTCCAGGTCGATGCGGGTGATGATTTTATCGTCGGCGGGCAGAACCCCGTTTTCAAAGCGAAAGATTCCCTCTACCCAGGTGAACAAGCGGTTGACCACACTGATGAAATGGTTTTGAAGCGTGGTGAGCACTTCCTCCCTGGTGATGTAGCCCGCGTTGATGAGCAGCAGACCAAGTTCCTTATCCCCCATTTGTCCGGCTCTGGCTTTGATTGTTTGGTATTGGGCAGCTGTAAATTTGTTGGCCTTATACAATATCGCAGCCAGGCTGCTATCCTCGTTTGCCATTTCCGCAAAGGCCAATTTACCCTCTCGAAAAGACACCCATGCTGTCTCATTCGTACCCTCTACAATCAGCGTGCCGGTTTTTCGAGCCAGGTTAATAAGATTGAGTAATTGAGTGATCGTGAAATCTCGTAGATTGCCCTTTAATGCCATGGGGAGACTCAAGCGGTCCAGTCTGGTGAGGAAAGCCAACACATCCCGCACATTGAGAGGCATTATACATGTAAGCTAAGTAAGCGTCAAATAGAAAAAGAGTTTTGTCATCCTTCCCGATAGAAGTAAAAGTCAAGGACGAAAAAAAGCCTGACCGGGAGCAAAGAATCTCGCGATGGTGGGGGAATGGAGACGGATGATCCGGGACGGGGGACGGTTGTTCGGGGCGTGATTATTGGCAGCGGTTGGTCGCGACCAACCGCTGCGGGGGGAATGGTCTCAATCCCCTTGTTCGGGGCGTGGTTATTGGGGGAAGGGGCGACCGCCGGTCGCCCCGACGGTCGCTGCGCTTCGGATTCTTCGGGCACTGCGTGCCCTCAGAATGACAGGGGTTGTGTGTCATCAAGGCGTGGTACAGATGCCCTCATTTTCGATGTAGGCTCGAATATCGGGTATCCCATTGTAATGCAGTGACCCGGCTGTGTTCTGGTTGTTCGAGCGCCCAAAAACAGCGTTTGTTTGTGCATGGCGGCCTACCAGCGGAATGACGAGCGAATCCAGATTCGAGAAGTACCGGTAGAACGAGTGAATGCGTACCTGCGGGGAATAATACAATTCCATCACCATCATGTCCGGGCTGGTCAGATACTCCTGGTATGTCGCGTTCGACATGGTCAGCGAGTCCCAGTTTTTGCGGCCAGAGAGCGTTTTATTGACCAATGCCACCAGCCCGCCGTATTGCGGGTCCCCGGGTACGATCAGCACTTCGTTTCCGTAGCAATTCAGGAAGATTTCAACCGGTTGTTCGTCGAATTTGGTATAGAACCACAACGGGTCTTCGGTGTTGAAGGCCACGAAGATGTAAACCAGCGCTACGATGAGTGCCCCCATGGTCAAAATCAGCCCCCCAAGCGAGGGCGACTGTGTTTTATCCATGTACTACTTCTCCTTTATGGTTGTATTCCCGGCAGATTGGCACGGTAGCGCAAGATACCATCGTTGCGCCACAGGGCTGCGATCTGCGGATTCTACTTTATGGCTGCGTCTCATCCAGTTGAATCTGGCTTTCCTGGTTGGAGCATTCGCACGCGATCACGGTTCGGGAGAAACGTCTCAGCCCCCCCAGGTAAGGTTCCGGCCCGTTGTATGCGATCCAGCCGCTCAGGTTGAACGCCAGTGGCCCGTCCGCCGGGATCCATTCCCCGTTGTACTTGCGCGCCACGTGAACGTGGGAGCCGGTCGTTCTACCCCCCTCACAAGAGGGATGCCCCACCGGATCGCCCTGCGCCAGCACATCCCCCACCTGGGCGCGGTTGCGCGAGCCGACATGCAAATAAAACACGTTCCACCCTGTACGTTCGTCACCATCTCCATCCAGATCGAGCACCACGATGCCGATCTGGGAGCGCACCACCAACCCGGACGCAATCGCCGTCCCCCACTCATCGGACTTGAAGCAACCGCTCAATTCGCTGGGCGGCGCGAAGTCCAGCGCGGCCAACGGCGCACCCTCCCCCCAGCCGGTGTGCGGCCCCCCGGTCAGTGACCATGCTTTGCCCGGCTGGAACGGCAAGATCATCTCCGGCTGTTGCAAACTGCCCGGGATGTGCGGCTCATCCGCGGCCCACGGGTCCCCGAACAACGTCCGGTAGGTGTTGGCAAAGCCTTGTTCCGAGATGGCCGCGGCATACTCGCGCGGGGGAAGCACCTGCGAAAAATAATACTGCAACGCGACCGTGGCCGCGTTCTGCCACGGGTCGGGCCGTTCCAGTCGCCCGTCCTGCAACTCGAACTCGATCAGCTCACCTGTCCGCCAGCCGTAATAACCGTTGTTCAGCCGGTTGGCGGCCCACACCAGCTGTAAATACAACCCGCGGGATTGCGCCTCCCG
>JALUWE010000504.1 GCA_027019845.1 Anaerolineales bacterium
ATACCCCCCTCTTTGGCGATGCCCCCCTCCGCGTGCGCCTGGCAGACCCCGCCGCGGACGGCGACGCCGCGCCCGATGACCAGGGGTGGTTCGAGTACGCCTGGAGCCAGCCCCTGCCGCCCCCCACCGCCCTTCCCCTCGCCAAAGGCCCGGCCGCGGTGCGCGTGGTCTCCTACAACGTGGAGCGCGACGGCATCCTGTCCATTGGCCGCAAAGAATACTTCCAGCGCATCCTGACCGCGTTGCAGCCCGACGTGATCGCGCTCCAGGAAGTCAACAACCGCCCCGCCAGCGCGGTGGAAGCGCGCATCGAAGAGTGGCTGGGCGGCGAGTGGTACGCGCTCAAACAACGCGACCTGGTCACTCTCAGCCGCTACCCCATCGTCGAAGGCTGGCCCCCGGCGCGCAAACCGCTCCACGACCGCCTCTTCCCCCTGCTGCTCGACGTGAACGGCCAGCCCCTGCTGGTGATCAACGCCCACCTGAGCTGCTGCGGCGCAGACGACGAACGCCAACAGCAGGCCGACAGCCTGATCGCCTTCCTGCGCAACCTGCGGGAAACCGGCGACCTGCCCCCGGACACGCCCCTGCTGCTGCTAGGAGACTTCAACCTGGTCGGCGGCCCACAACCGCTCACCACCCTGCTCACCGGCGACATCCGGGACGAAGCCGCCTTCGGGCCCGATCATCCCCCCGATGCGGACCAATCGCCCCTCACCGCGCTCTTCCCCCGGCACGCCACCACCAGCCTGAGCTACACCTGGCGCAGCGACGACAGCGAGTTCGCGCCCGGCAAGCTGGACTACATCATGTACAGCGACAGCCTGCTCTCGGTCGCCAACAGTTTCGTGCTCTTCACCCCAGACATGCCCCCCGAGCTGCTGGCGCAATACGACCTGCAGGCCCAGGACGCCCTCGAAGCCTCCGACCATTTTCCGGTGGTGGCGGATGTGCAGTTCCGGGAAATGCCGTGATGATCCGGACGAGTGAGCGCACGCAACCAGCCGCAGAATGACAAATCGGACTGAAACGGACTGCGCACTTTTATGCAATTTTTATGTTCACGCGCGCATTTTTAGACCATTTTTACCCTGCACCATTAGAATAGAGGTAGACGTGGGTTAGTGTCTCGCACAGATGCACAGGGTAAACAAATGGCTTGACAACGCACACCTGCTTCCCGGTCTTTGTACACCCTGTCTACGCCAGCATGTGGCTTGGTGACACGAACCATTTCGCAACTTTTTTATTCTCTATACGGAGGTATGCCGATGAAACGAAAATGGACCTTACTTTTTGTGCTCTTGGTGATTGCCAGCCTGTTCCTGGCCGCCTGTCAGCCGACCGCGACCGAGCAGCCCGCAGACACCGGCGGTGAGGCGGGCGCCGGTGAAACCGGTGGAGAAGCAGACACCGGCGGGGAAGCCGCTACCGGCGGAGAAGCAGACACCGGCGGCGAAGAAAAAGGCTGCGTAGGCACCATCACCCTGGGTGCAGCCGTCAGCGAAACGGGCAAATATGCACGTGAAGGCAAAGACACCCGCCAGGGATACAACCTGTGGCTCGACTGGGTCAACAATGAATACGGCGGCATCAAAGTTGGCGGCGAGTGCTACAACGTCGAAATCGTTTACTACGACGACGAAGGCGACCCCGACACCGCGGCCAACCTGGTGGAACGCCTGATCACCGAAGATGAAGTCGATTTCCTGCTCGGCCCGTACTCCAGCAGCCTGACCATGTCGGCCAGCGCAATCGCCGAAAAATACGGCGTCATCATGGTCGAAGGCAACGGCGCGTCCGAGAGCCTGTTCACGCGCGGTTTCAAGAACCTGTTCGCCGTGCTCACCCCTGCTGGCAATTACACCCAATCCGCGCTCAAAGCCCTGGCCGATAAAGGCGCCAAATCGGTGGTGATCGCCTACGAGGACACCGCTTTCCCGACCTCTGTTGCCGAAGGCGCCCAAAAATGGGCCACCGAATACGGCTACGAGATCCTGGCGGTCGAAACCTACCCCAAAGACGTGGCGGACGTTTCAGCTATCATGACCAAATTCCGCGATCTGGACCCCGATGTGTTCGTCGGCGGCGGGCACTTCAACGACGCCCTGCTCTTCGTGCGGGCTGCGCAGGAATTGGGCTTCACGCCAGACGCGATGGTCATCACCGTCGGTCCCAGCAACCCTGAGTTCGTCGCCGAGGTAGGCGATGCAGCCAACTACATCATCGGCCCCACCCAGTGGGAAGCCAGCATGTCCTGGCAAGGCGAATACTTTGGCACCCCGGCTGAATACGCCGCCCGCTACGAGGCCATGTGGGGCGAGCCGCCCACCTACCAGGCCGCAGAGTCCACGGCCACCGCGCTGGCCCTGATGGCCGCCATCGAAGCCGCGGACTCGCTGGACATGGACGCGGTGCGCCAGGCACTTTACGATCTGGACATCGTCACCTTCTACGGCCCGATCAACTTCGACGAAACCGGCAAGAACACCGCCAAGCCGATGGGCGCCATCCAGATTCAAAATGGCGAAATTCTGGTCGTCGCCCCCGAAGAGGCCGCGGTTGCCGAGTTGCTCTACCCCATGCCCCCCTGGGACGAACGGTAATCCGTTTTCCGTAGCCAGTTTTCAGTAATCAGTGGCCCCCGGGCCACTGATTACTGACAGTGCTTACGCAGTTGAGACCTCACAGGTCTACTACCACACGCTGCAGGAAGATTTCACCCAAAACAGATTGCATCCGGGCATCTCCATGCGCTTTGAGACCTGTGAGGTCTGGGTGCGGCTTTTCAAGTGTGTGAGTCCTGTTACTGAACTGCATACTGAACACCGTATACTGCACACTGAACACTGAATACTAAACACTAAACACCAAACCATGGATCAATTTCTCCAGGCCCTCATCAATGGTATTATGCTCGGCGGATTCTATGGGGTGATGGTGCTTGGCTTCTCGGTCATTTGGGGGGTGATGGGCGTGATCAACCTGGCCCACGGCGAGTTCGTCATGGTGGGCGCCTACATCACCTGGGTCTTGAACAAGCAATTCGGATGGGACCCGTTTTGGGCGCTGATCGTGGTGATCCCCATCATGTTCGTGTTGGGCTACGTGCTGCAACACATTTTGATCAACCGGCTGGTCGAACGCCCCCATTTGATCTCTTTGCTGGTCACGTTTGGATTGAGCATCATCATCGCCAACATTGTCAAACTGGTTTACACTGCCAGCCCGCGCGTGACCGATACCGCGCTGAAAGGGTTTTGGCGCGTGGGGGGGGTGACATTTCCGATCACCAAAACCTACATCCTGTTGGCGGCTCTAATCATCATGGTGGCGTTGTACCTGTTCTTGCAGCACACCCGCATGGGGAAGAGCATCCGCGCCGCGGCACAAAACAAAGAGGCCGCCCGCATGGTGGGTATTGAAATCGGCAAGGTGTACGCGCTCACGTTTGGCATTTGCATCGCCCTGACCGGCGCGGCCGGGATGCTCATCAGCCCCACCCAGGCCATCTTTCCCTTCATGGGGCCGCCCCTCACGCTCAAAGCCTTCGCCATCACCGCCATGTCCGGCCTGGGCAGCATTCCCGGCGCGTTGCTGGGCGGCATTGTACTCGGGCTGGTGGAGATTTTCATCGGCACCTACGTTCCCGGCGTGGGCACCAACCTGGGGGTGGTCTCCTCTTTCGTGCTGCTGGTGGTCGTACTGGTGACGCGGCCGCAGGGGTTGTTCGGCGGGCTGAAACCGGCTACGGAGGTGCAGTAATGCTGCGCCCCCTGGTGAACATCTGGCAGCGTTACCGGCTGGGCCGCTGGGGGTTGCTGCTGCTGGTGTTGTTCCTCTTTCTCTTGCCGCTCCCCCAATTCATCGCGCCGGAACGCAAGCTGGTCACCAACTCCCTGCTCTTTTCCTTCACCCAGATGTTCATGCTGGTCACGCTGGCCAGCAACTGGAACCTGACCGGCGGCTTCACCGGCTATGTGGACTTCGGCCACGCGGTCTTTTTTGGGCTGGGCGCGTACGGCACCGGGGTGCTGATGAACAAGTTGGGTTGGCCCTTCTGGCCTGCCATGTTGATCGGCGCGGTGCTGGCCGCGGTCTTCGCCCTGCTGATCGGATGGGCGACCCTGCGCCTGAAAGGCCCGTATTTTTCGATTGCCATGCTGGGCACTTTCGTTGCCATGCGCGAGGTCATCCGGGTGCTCAAACCGATTACCGGCGGAGGAGAGGGCCTCACGCTGCCGCCCTATCTGAACCGGCCCTTGTTCTACTACCTGACTCTCATCCTGGCTGTGCTCGTGGTCAGCCTGATCGCGTGGATCCGGCGCACCGAATTCGGCGCCAGCCTGATCGCCATCCGCGAGGACGAAGTAGGCGCGGAGATGCGCGGTATCAACACCACCCTGCACAAGATCACCGCCTTTTGGATCGCCGCGTTTCTAACCGGGTTAGTGGGTGGCATGTGGGCCTATCAGAACACCTTCATCGACCCGGATGTGGTTTTCTTCGAGAGCCGCACCGTGGAATTGGTGATGATGACCATGTTGGGCGGCCTGGGAACAGTCGCCGGCCCGGTGATCGGCGCGGCCACCATCTACTGGTTGCGAGACGTGGTGTGGGCTAATTTCTTGCAATATCACCTGATCGTGCAAGGCCTGCTCTTGATCCTGATCGTGCTCTTCATGCCCGAAGGCATTCTGGGTACGCTGGGCGACCGCTCCGCCACCAGCCTGAACCGCATCGTGCGCAAATGGTTCGGCCTGACTCGTAACGGAACGGAGGGGGTGTGATGCCGGGCAACGGAAAACAACCCTTGCTCGAATGCCGCGGGGTGAGCAAGTATTTCGGCGGCCTGGCCGCGGTCAACAACGTGGACTTCGTGGTCTACCCCGGCGAAATGGTGGGTTTGATCGGCCCCAACGGCAGCGGCAAGACCACCCTGTTCGACTGCCTCAGCAGAGTGCAGCAGGTCAGCTCCGGGCAGATTTTCTTCAAAGGTGTGGACATCACCAAAAAAAAGCCCTACCAGATCGCACACATGGGCATGGCGCGCACTTTCCAGGTCATCCGCGTTTACCGCAAGCTAACCGTGCTCGAAAACATGCTCCTCAGCCGCCAATGGCGGGGCGAGAGCCTGTTCAAACAACTACGTCCCACCCACCCCCGCACCGAAAAGCGCGCCCGCGAGCTGATCGATTTTCTCATGCTGAGCCACCTGACCGATGAGCTGGCCGGCAACCTGTCCGGCGGCCAACGGCGTCTGCTGGAGATCGGCATGGCCCTGATGCCCGATCCCGATCTGATCCTGCTCGACGAGGCCACCTCCGGCGTCAACCCGACCCTGATCGAACAGATCAAAGACCGCATCCGCCAGCTCAACCAGGAACAGGGCAAAGCCTTTCTGCTGATCGAACACAACATCCACTTCATCGCGGACCTGTGCAGCCGCGTGTTCGTGCTCAACTACGGCGAGAAGCTGGCCGAGGGCACACCCGAAGAGATCATCAACAACGAGGCCGTGATCGAGGCCTACTTTGGGACGTAAGAGACCGGATTATGGACACCAATCACAAGCCCATCCTGGAAGTCCAGGACGTTTACGCCGGTTATCTGGACTTCGACATCCTCAAAGGGGTCAACCTGCACGTCAACCCGGGGGAGATCGTGTGTGTCATCGGCCCCAACGGCGCGGGCAAGTCCACCGTGTTCAAGGCGGTCTACGGTTTCATCAATGTTCGCAAAGGCCGGGTGTTGTTCGACGGACAGGATGTCACCCATTACCGCCCCCAACAGATGCTGCGCGCCGGCATCACCATCGTTCCCCAACTGCGCAGCGTGTTCCCACAGATGACGGTGCTCGAAAATCTGGAAATGGGCATGTTCCTGGAACGGGACAAGGCGCGCGTCAAACGCCGTATCGAGCACATTTTCGAGCTGTTCCCCCGTCTGGCAGAGCGCGCCAAACAAAAAGCCGGCACCATGAGCGGCGGGGAACAGCGTATGCTGGAAATCGGCCGCGCCCTGATGTTCGAGCCAAAACTGCTTCTGATGGACGAACCCTCCGCGGGCCTGGCGCCTCTGATCACCAAGCTCATCTTCGAGAACATCAAACGCCTCAACCGCGAAATCGGCCTGACTATTCTGATGATCGAACAAAACGCGCGGCAGGGGCTGGAAATCAGCGACCGCGGTTACGTGCTCGAGTTGGGGAAGAATTCGTATAGCGGCAGCGGGCAGGAGTTGCTGGGCAACCCGGAAGTGCGCCGCGCCTTTTTGGGGGGAGCGTAAAACACCCCGCACCTCGCAACGATTGCGCAAGTCCTTGTCCCGTGGTTTAATAAGAGCACATCCATCCGTTACTTCGCACGACCACGAAAAGGAGGACTGATCAGTGAAGCAATTACTCGTCAAAGACTGGATGACGAAAGATGTCGTAACAGTCTCCCCGGACACCCCCATGCTCGACGCGCATCAGGTGATGCGAGAGAAAAAAATCCGCCGCGTGCCGGTCGTCCAAAACGGCAAAGTCGTCGGCATCGTCACCCGCAGCGACGTGCGGGAGGCCGAACCCTCTGACGCCACTACGCTCAACGTATGGGAAATCAACTACCTGCTCGCCAAGTTGCGCGTCAAGGACATTATGACCTCGGAGGTGATCACCGTCAGCCCCCAGGACACCATCAAAACCGCGGCCACTTTGCTGTACGAAAACAAGATCGGTGCGCTGCCCGTGGTGGAAAACGACAACAAGCTGGCCGGGATCATCACCGAATCCGACATTTTCAGAATCCTGATCGCCTGGTTCAACGAAGAAGTCGGCGACCAATAACACATAACGCGCCATTGTTGTCGCCAGTTCAGGCCAATTCTGGCGAAAATTCGCGCCACGCCCCTCTCATGCCAACCCGCTGCCTGGCAAGACATGGGGTAGGGAGGCAGTGTCTCCCCTACCCCTTTAACCGTGAAC
>JALUWE010000505.1 GCA_027019845.1 Anaerolineales bacterium
CCCAGCCCTTCGCCCATCGCTGCCTCTCCCACCCCTCCGGCGGAGATTTCTGGACAGGAAGCACCGCTGGAAACTGTTGCCCAGATCGGAATCGGCTTCGCCATCGGGTTTGCAACCGTTGGGCTGATCATTCTCGCGTTTTGGATTATTCGGAGACGGGCAGCGTAGAGCAGGTCTGAGACGACCCGGGAAGAGCCGCTGTGAGAGAGAAAAATGCCGACAATCATGCGTCCCTTAGGGAAAATACGCGCCATTTTGGGCAAATGGAGACCCGCCATCGCGGCATTTCGAAAATCTGTTTGGCAGCGTTGGAAAAATCCCTCAGGAGAGACCACGCCTGTTTTCCTCATCGGCAACAACGCCTCCGGCACCAGCATGATGGTGTTCCAGATGGCAAAGTCGTGGCAGATCACGCTCTATCACGAGGACAATCCAGCCGCGTTTCACAACTGGCATCTGCGAGACTTGAGCGTCATCGAAGCTTTGCTGGAGCGCAGTTACGCACCGGTAACATTATTCAAACCGATTTTGGATACTTACCTGGCTCGCGTACTGTTATGCCGCTTTCCAACCGCAAAATTCCTGTTCGCTTTCCGCCATTTCGATGACATGATCAATTCCCAACGCAACCGATTTTACGACCAGAGCGGGCGGCACATCCCGGCCATGAAACTTCACCCAGATAACCCCCAACCTCCCGTGTCCCGCTGGGTTACCACGGACTTCGCAGAGTTCTCCGCCGCCCCGCCCCCCCAAAAAACCACAGCCTTCATCAAGGCGCGCTGGCATCCTGGGTTGAATGTCGACTCGAACATCGCTTTACGCTGGCTGTTTGTCAACCATCTGTTTTTCGACCTGGGCCTGCATCGCGAGGAACGCGTCAAACTCGTTCACTACGAAAGCGTCGTTGCGCAGCCGGAAAGAGAATTCAAGTCCATCTTTCGCTTCCTGGGCCTGGAATTCGAGCCGCACGTAATCGAGGGAATACACCCCTTCTCGGTGCGGCGCGCCCCTCCCCCGAGCATTGAACCGCAAATCCGAGCGGATTGCGAAGAAATGTGGCAGCGGCTGTTGCATCACTTTCACCAGACAAACGCATGACCAAAACACTGCTTGTCGGCTGGGACGCGGCCTGCTGGGAATACCTCCGGCCGCTCCTGCAAGCCGGACGCCTGCCCGCGCTTCAAAAACTGATCGACACCGGAATTTCCGGTACCCTGCAATCCACCATGCCGCCGTGGACCCCCACCGCCTGGGCTTCCATCGTCACTGGCAAAAACCCCGGAAAGCATGGCATTTTCGACATGCTCTGGAAGCGGCCCGGAACGTACGAATTTTCTCCCGTGAACGCCTCTCTCCGCAGAGGTACCCCCTTCTGGACACGGCTCAACCAGCAAGGCATCCGTACCGGCCTGGTCAATGTTCCGTTTACCTACCCTCCCGCCCCACTGGACGGCTTCATGGTGTGCGGCTTTGGCACCCCCGCCTCGATCTCCCAAATTGCTTACCCCCAAGAGGCCCAACAACGCGTCCACTCCCGTTTTCCCGATTTCAAGCCCGAAGTGGAGGCCGAGGTGCTGCGCACCGCGCCACCGCAGGAAATCTTCCGCGTGGAACAAAAACAGCAGCAACAGTTCGTAGAAATCGCGCTCGATCTGGCAGGCCGCTACCCGGTGGACGTGCTGGTCATCAACCTGATGTTCCCAGACCACGCCAACCACAAAATGCCTGAGATGGAACAGGTGTACGCCGCCTATGAACGCACGGATGCCGACCTGGCCCGGCTGATAGAAACCTACCAACCCGACAACGTGATGCTCATCTCCGACCACGGCTCCAGCCGGCTCAAGGGAGATTTCTGGCTGGATGCCTGGCTGCGCGACCGGGGTTACATCGTCGCCCTGCAAAGCCAGCCTGCTGAACGCGCCGCGGCCCTCAATTGGCTGCTATTGCAGTTGTTCCGCGAACACTATGGGTGGTCTGGGTGGTGGGAAAAAGTCTTCCGCCGCGTTGCTAAAGAGAGCCTGTTGAGGTTGCCGGACTGGTTGAACGGCCCTCTCTGGGACAGGCTCGAAAACACATTTCCACGCGCCCGGGAGTTTGTGGCCCTCAACGGAAGACCGGATTATGCCGCCTCCACAGTGTTCCCCGGTTCGGTATATGCCGGTCTGCTTTATTTGAACGTGGTTGGCCGCGAGCCGCATGGCATCGTTCCACCGGAAGAGAGAGCTGCGCTGGCCGCCAGACTCGCCGGGGAACTACGCCACATAAAAGAGCCGGAAACTGGCCGGCAATTGTTCTCCAACGTATACACCGCGGAAGAGATTTATTCCGGGGCGGCCCTCCCCCACGCCCCCGACCTGATTCTGGACGCTTATGATTGTGGTTGGAATATTCGGGCCGGAAAATACACATCCCATCCAGGCCCTGTGGTCGATGGTTACTTTTTCCAGCAGGCCAGCCATCGAGATTTCGGGTGGCACTCGCGGGAGGGTATTTTCGTGTTTTCGGGTCAGGCTTTTGAACAAACAGGAAACTCCTCCCCGGCTGGAAAGTTGGTGGACATACCCGCGACCTTACTCCACATCTACGGTGTACCCATCCCCGAAGATTACGACGGTCAGGTCATCACCGAACTCTTGAGTCTTACGCTCCGGCAGGCCCCACTCGCCTACCAGCAGGGAGATGGCGAACTCGAAGTCGAAGAGAAGACCTACGAAAGCGAAGAGGCGGAAATTTTGTTCGATCATCTCCGTGCTCTGGGTTATCTGGATTGAAAACCAAAAAAATGTTCGCCAACCCCCGCGCTAGAATAGCCTATGCCATTCAAAACGTAGGGGGCATCAACTTCAGGGAGGATGTGGGGGACACCGTTCCGATCAAACAAACCCTCTTGCGGTTGCCACAAGCGGGATTCCAGGTAAGCTGTTTTCAGTTGATGGGGCGGGAAGTGCTTCGCTACGATGACATTGCCGATTTGGCGAACGTCAGGCGTGTTCCCCAGGGGCTGAGCTGCACCACCCCGTTCAAAGTGCTGGAAAGCGGAGTCCGGCGTCTGCAAAAGATGGCGGGTCTCTCTTACTATGCCGTGATCGATTCCTATCGATTCTACGAGGCGATGTACCGCGCCCTGCCGCACTACGATTTGTGCCACGAACACAACGGGCTTTTCTGCATTGGGGCTGCGCTGGCTTGCCGGAAGCTGGGTATTCCTTACGTCCTGACTTTCAGCGCGGACCTGCTGCTGGAGCGGCGTTTGGTGGGCAAACCGCTCAAAGGCCTGCACGCGCGCGTGGCGGAGGCTGAGGCGCGTTACACTTACCGGCTGGCCCGCAAAATCCTGTGCGTCTCCCGGGCTGCCAAACGCCACCTGATCGAAAACTGGCAGGTCCCTGCCGAAAAAATCGTGGTCATGCCCAACGGGGTGGACGTTGACCTGTTCAAGCCGGACGAAAGCCAGGGGACTCTACGCTGCGATCTCGGATTGCAAGACCGTCAGGTGATCGCTTTTGTCGGCGGTTTTCAACCCTGGCACGGGCTGGAACTTTTGGTGGAAAGTTTTGCAATCGTATTGAGCCAGGTTCCCTCCGCGCGGCTGCTGTTGGTTGGCGATGGCCGCGCCCGGCCCTCCTTGGAGCGCGCCATTCGCGAGTTTGATGTGGAGAGCAAGGTCATCATCACCGGCCTTGTTCCCCAGGCTCAAGTGCCTGCACACCTGTCTTTGGCGGACGTGGCTGTCATGCCTTACCCTGAACTGCCGCAGGAGCTATGGTTTTCGCCGCTCAAGATGTACGAATACATGGCCGCGGGGAAAGCCATTGTCGCCTCGCGCGCCGGCCAAATTTCGGAAGTTATTCAGGATGGTCACAGCGGCATCCTGGTCAAGCCCGGCGATGTGCATGAACTTGCCGGCGCGTTGATCCGGCTATTGAAAAGCCCACAAGAACGAAAACGGCTGGGAAGAAATGCGCGGCAGCAGGCGGTTGAAAAACACTCCTGGCAGCAATACATTCGGCGGCTGGAAACAATCTACCTGGAGGCACTGGACCAGTAGTGAGCGCTTTAGATGCCGGGAGTTTGCCAGGCTCCCGGGTGCGGTCAGGCAAATTATGAAGAAAAGATTGCTACTACTTCTTTCCGTGTTATTGCTTCCGGGGGTGTTGAGCGGCTTTCGGATGGCCGCAGCCGAATACCCGTGGTCGAACCCCTTTCGCCTCTCCAACCCGGAATACAAGGCCAGTGAAGCCAGTCTGGTTGCCGACCCGTTTGGGTACGCGCACGTGTTTTGGGCTGAGGAACTGCCCAACCTACAAAATGTGGTGCAGTATGCGCGTTTCGATGGCCAGACCTGGTCGTTCCCCATCGATATTTACCTCGGCAACACCAACACGCCCATCAAGAGCATCTCCTCCGCGGTGGACAGCAACGGCATATTGCACGTGGCCTGGACAGAGGGTCTGTTCAGGAAATTCATCAGTTACAGCCGTGCCACCGATTTGAACGCGCTCTCGAGCCAAAAATGGCTGCCTCCCATCAATATCCGCATCCCAGCCGAGACCGTCAGGTTGCAGGTGGACGCGCAAGGCACACTACACATACTATTTACGCGCATAGATGACGAAGGACGGGGCGTATACTACATCCGCTCGCAGGATGAGGGCAAAACCTGGTCTACCCCTCTCTGGCTGGACCCCGACCTGCCCCCACAACTGGTGCCCGGCTTTCTCAACTTCGCTCTCGACCAAAACGGCGGCCTGCACGCGGTGTGGGCCTATCAAGACCTGGAAACCTCGGGCGGCGATTGGGTGCGCTACGCCCGCTCGCTGGATGGCGGCGACACCTGGGAACCCCCCGTCACCATTGCCAGGAACAGCCCGGGAGACGCCCCGCTGAACGGCTTCGCGCGCCCGGTCATGGCAATCAGCGGGCAGACCGTACACATCGTCTGGGCCGGAGGCGATCTGCTCTACCGCAACCACCGCTATTCGACCGACCGCGGCACCACCTGGAGCGAACCAACGCGCATCCTGGGCAGCCTGAACGGTCAGGCGGGCGACGGCATGGCCGTAGATGGCGCGGGGCGCGTCCACTACTTTAGCCAGATTCGCTTCCCAAAAGGCATCTATCACACCATCTGGGATGGAGATCGCTGGACCCCGCCCGCTCTGATCTATTTGATTCAAGCCAGCAGTACCGATCCCCCTATAGAAGGCCAGGTAGAAGCACATAGCACCTTCCCGGTCGTGCGGGCTGGCAACCAGTTGATTCTCACTTTTACCGATCCTCCCCCAGACGAGAAGCGCGGCCTGTACGTGATGACCCGCACCCTGACAGACATCCCGCCTCAAACCGCGCAACCCACCCCCACCGTGGCGCCCACCGCCACCCCCCAACCGACCCCGACCATCCCGGCCACCCCGACAGCCACCCCTACCATTCCATCGCCAGCCCCCATCGAAAAAAGCGTGCCCGTATCCGACACCGCGCTCTGGTTTGGGCCGGCCTTCTCGCTCGCTGTGGTGGCCGTCATCGCCGTGGCCTGGTCCATCCTCCGCCGCCGCCAATGACTTTCGCAACATGAAGATACTGCTCACCGCTCGCAGGTTTTCCCCCCCTTTGATCGGCGGCGTGGACGTGTATGCCGAACGACTGGGCCGCGCCCTGACCGAAATGGGGCACGAAATCAGCATCCTGGCGCTGCACTCTGCCGGCGACTCCTCCACAATCCAGATTGTGGAACGCGCCCAGCCCCCTTACCGGGTCTGGCGACTGACCTTCGACGCGCAACAACGCCCCAAACAGGTGTTCGATCAGGCCTATGACCCGGACATGGGCGCGGCGGTGCGCCAAATCCTGGCCAGGGAGCAGCCCGACCTGTTCATCATCCTGAACTTTTACATGCTCTCGCTGGCCGCGGTGGAGGCGGCTGCTGCACGCGGTATCCCCGTGGCGCACATCGCCACCGACTTCGTGCCCATCTGCCGCCGGGCGACTTTCATCCGCTGGCATGGCCGCTCTTGCGACGTGGGCGAATCCGTCCAGACCTGTGCCGCGTGCTTCGTATCCCACCGCCCGCAGGGGCGCGTGGCGGCCTCCGTGCTGGGACGACTGCCCGAAAGCCTGATCACCCGCTGGGCAGACAACCGCCATGCCTACCGCGCACCCCATCCCTTCCGCCTGCTAAAACCTTATTGGGAACAAGCCGCGCTCATGCAGGGCCGGTTGCGCCGTCTCCAGCCGTTGCGCCACCAGATCGCCGCGGTCTTCGCGCCCACCCGCTTCACCGCCCAAATGTTCATTCAAAACGGATTCCGCCCCGATCAGGTTTACCTGCTGCCGTTTGGCGTGGAGCGTGACAACTCGCTGGAACGCATCCGCCGCGTCCCCGCGGCGCACGTGCGCTTCCTGTTCATGGGGCGTTTGCAGCCCTACAAAGGCGCGCACGTGCTGGTGCAGGCGTTCAACCACCTGCACAACCCGCAAAACGCCACCTTGACCATCTACGGCAAGCAAGACGGCTACCCGGAATATTTCGACGACCTGATGGCGGCCATCCAGACCAACGAGCGCATCCGCTTTGCGGGCAGCATCCCCCCCAGCGAGCTGGGCAACGCCTTTGCCAACGCCGACTACTTCGTCCTGCCTTCCACCTGGCACGAAAACAGCCCGTTGATCCTGTTGGACGCCTTGCAATCCGGCACACCCGTGATCGCCAGCGACATTGGCGGGGTGCGGGACGCGGTACAGGATGGGGTAAACGGCTTCCTGTTCGAGATGGGGAACGTAGCCGCGTTGCAGCGGGTGCTGCAACGCGTGATCGATACGCCTTCGTTGCGCGAACGCCTCGAATCCAACATCCGGCTGCCCTCTATCCAGGAATATGCCCATACCATGCTCCGCCTGTGCCGCGAGAAAATGAACCTGCCCCACCCTGTCCGGATGGAGGAGAAAAC
>JALUWE010000506.1 GCA_027019845.1 Anaerolineales bacterium
GGTCTGGATGCCCAATTGCAGCGTGGGGCACCGGCCCAGAATAACCACCCGTATTTTTTCCATGGCGCGTTTTCCTCCAGGCAACGAAATGATGCGAGATGATTACCTGTTTGGGTTTGGCGATGGGGGAAGGGCGGGGGAAAGATGGGGGTTATTATAGCACACGCCGCCGCGGGGTAAAAAAACAGGCGGCGGTTATGTTGACTGCCGCCTGAAAAGTGTGCTGATCGGGGCACGAAAGCGATAAACAAGACTATTCGGTTCTGGATGCTTTGACAAATGGACGCCAAGTGTCTCCCTGGTTCTTGAAATCGTGCTTACCCACTGTATCCACTTTGTGTACGCCGCCGGAACAGCTCGTCACCGAGCAAAACCGCTCAGCGTTTTCATTTGACTTGCCCCAGATATTCAAGAATTTCAGCCGGGGGAGCGCTAACGTTTTCGATTGTGCGGAGGATGGTCCGCAATGTGACCAGTTCCTGCCCGCTGATCGTCTTGAACATCGTTTCCAGAACCACAACGCGGCCATCCGTTGGGTCTACATAGGCCGAGCGGGATGTCTCTTGCGCAGGTATTGAAGAGGCATCTGTGATACGTACCACGAGAGGGGTATCGTAGACCTCTCGATAGGTAAACCGGATCAGGTTTTGGTTCTCCACGAGCACCCCGGTTTTACTCAGCTGCGCTCCCCGGCTATAAGCATCCTCAAGATGTAATAAAAACCTGCCGTCCAACCGCAGGCTTGGCGGCCTATCCACCGTCATGTTTTCGTTAATGGTCAGATTGTGCCACACCTTGTTCCGGTATACGCTGACTTGAATCAGTTGGCCGGACAGATCACGCATCAGTGAGACGCCCTCCACCACCTGATTACTGGCGTTGATCTGGTACCAGGTTTCGAACAGGAAAGTAGGCGGGATGCTGATGCCGTATTCCGTGTCTGCAGGGCCTTCGGCTGCTGGATGTTCTTCCTGATAAACAGTGTGTAGCCAGCCGGGTTGGATGTATTGGGAGGCAAATTGTGTGTACAGTGTGCGGAACTCGTCGATAATCGGGTTGGCCGGGATGTTCTCCGGCAAGCGATTCTGGATGCTGGATGGACTGCTGATGGCGGCGCTTTGGGTGGTCATCGAAGCGGCTACAAGCCCCGAAGCCGATTCCAGCGCCACGCCTTGCTGATTGGATGCGGACTGTTTCTGCACCGGCGCGGCCGCTGCTACAGACAACTGAGGTTCGGTAACAGGAGGCGCGTTGCCAGCACGCGCCCCGTAGCCGGAACGGTATAGCCACTCTCCTGCTGCGAGCAGGAGCAGAAGCGAGACGATCAATATTTTGGCAAAATTACGCATCGTCATACCTCCTGCCGGGAAAATGCTGCCTTCTCGAAAATTATCCTATCACATCCCCCTCCCCCCCACAACGGCTTAACCGCCAGTTTTGGATTGCCACTTCCGGCAATTTCCTCCTGGATTCGCGGGGGGTTCGAGCAGGCATCCTGAGCGAAGCGAGCCTGTAAGGATGGGGATTGGGGATTGGGTAATTGTGCCCTGATTTCGAATATCTTTGAAACCGCAACCATCATTACTGAGGGAGCGCACCCCTGCCTGTCATTCTGAGGGAGCGCAGCGACCGAAGAATCCGGAGCGCAGCGACCGAAGAATCCGGAGCGCAGCGACCGAAGAATCCGGAGCGCAGCGACCGTCGGGGCGACCGGCCGGTCGCCCCGACCACCAATAACCACGCGCCGGTCATCCGTCTCCCGTCCCCGGTATCCGTCCCCGGTCCCCCGTCATTCTGAGGGCACGCAGTGCCCGAAGAATCTGGAGCGCAGTGCCCGAAGAATCTCCCCCCATCGCAAACGAGATTCTTCGCTGTCGCTCAGAATGACATTAAGGAACAGCGCTCAGAATGACATTAAGGAACAGCGCTCAGAATGACATAAGGAACAGCGCTCAGAATGACACAAATAACATCGCTCGGAATGTCATAAAACGCGTCCTGTGGACAAATAGCATAAGGCTCTATTGGGTATTGCATCCTGAAACGCATCCCCCAACTTGAAATCTTCAAGTCCGTGTCCCGCCATGTTTTCCGTATACCAATGCCTGGCGCGGGAAGTCGGAGGAACTCGCCGCACGTGGCACGTCGCACCTCCCCCCTACTCCTCGAAAACGCTGGCCGTTTCGATCTCGAATCCTTCCAGCAGGCGTGAATGCGCTTTCTCTCCCATCCCTGCTTTCACGATCAGGGTATACACCCCCTCGTCCAGCCCAAAGACTTCGACAGTTTTGGCATCCGGATCGACGATCCAGTATTCCAGAATGCCCGCCTGGGCGTATTCGTAGAATTTATCGTGGCGGTCGGTTTTGCGTGTGCCGGGGGAGACAACCTCGACGGCCAGGTCCGGCGGGCCGGAAAACGCCTCGCCAATTCTGTGCTGGTTGGCTGCCAGGAAGAAGACAATATCAGGCTGACGAATTTTGCCAGGCCACAGGCGAATAGCAAGGGGCGCAAAAGCTGTTGTGCCCAGTTTGTGCTCTCGAACAAAGGCCTTGAGTTCGGAATAATAGTTGTCCACTACTTTCTGATGTGTAAAGCTGGGCGGCGGCATGATGAATAATTCTCCCTCCGACAGTTCGATGATCTGGTTGCTGTCCGGCAGGTTGAAATAATCCGTCTCGGTCCATTGGCCTTGTGGCGGCCAGAGCCGGGCAACCTGGGTGGCGTAACGGGGGTGTTCCTGCTCGATAGTAGCCATTGTTTGTCTCCAGAAATGCGCTTTTCATTTTCGATTATAGCATGACTTCTATCACGGCTGCGTTCACCATCCGAAAAACGGGTATAATCCCCACCCGTGACCTCTCCGCCCTCCAGCCCGAAACATTCACCCTTCAGCTTTCAACTCCTCGCCCGGGATGGCCGCGCCCGCGCCGGCGTATTCCACACCCCTCACGGGCCTATCGAGACCCCGGTCTTCGCGCCGGTGGGCACCCAGGCCACGGTCAAGGCGCTCACCCCCGCGCAGCTGCACGAGCTGGATGCCAGCCTGGTGCTCGCCAACACCTACCACCTCTACCTGCGCCCCGGCGACGATCTGGTGGCCGAGATGGGCGGGCTGCACGCGTTCATGGGGTGGCCGCGGCCCATCCTGACCGACTCCGGCGGGTTCCAGGTCTTCTCCCTGGGCGGCACGAACAAAATCGACGATGAAGGGGTGACGTTCAAAAGCCACATCGACGGCGCCATCCACCGTTTCACCCCTGAAAAAGCCATCCAGATTCAAGAAAACCTGGGCGCGGACATCATCATGGCCTTCGACCAGTGTCCGGAACCGTATGATCGCGGCGAGGTAGAAGCCGCGGTGGCGCGCACCCATGCCTGGCTGGAGCGCTGCGTGGCCGCCAAAACCCGCCCCGATCAGGCGTTGTTCGGCATCACGCAGGGCGGCATACACCCCGACCTGCGCGAACGCTCCGCGGAATTTGTGACCTCCTTCGACCTGCCCGGCTATGCCATCGGCGGGTTGGCCGTGGGCGAGACCAAGCCCGAGATGCACGCCATGCTCGAACTGATGGACGCCTGCCTGCCCCAAGACAAGCCGCGCTACCTGATGGGCGTGGGCACCCCTGCCGACCTGATCAACGGTGTGCGGCGCGGGGTGGACGTGTTCGACTGTGTGCTGCCCACCCGCATGGCGCGCAACCACGCGGTCTTCACCCGCCACGGCTCGCGGCTGAACCTGAAAAACGCGCCCTTCGCCCGCGACCCGCGGCCCATTGACGAAAACTGCACCTGCTACACCTGCCAGCACTTCACCCGCGCCTACCTGCGTCACCTGATCGTCGCCAAAGAGATGCTCTCGGCCACCTTGCTTTCCATTCACAACCTGCACACCCTCATCCAGCTCGCCAAAGACATGCGCCAGGCCATCCTCAAGGGCCGTTTCGAGTCGCTGGTGAGAGCGTTCGAGTTTCGAGTTTAAGTTCCCCACCCCCATCCTTCGACTACGAGCGGCCGGAGTTCGGTACGAACTCTCCCCGCCCTCCGCTCAGGATGCCATTCCCAATTCACAATTAACCGTTCACCATTCACAATTCCCTATCCCCACCCCCATCCTTCGACTACGAGCGGCCGGAGTTCGATACGAACTCTCCCCGCCCTCCGCTCAGGATGCCATTCACCATTCACAATTAACCGTTCACCATTCACAATTCCTTATCCCCACCCCCATCCTTCGACTACGAGCGGCTGCGCCACCCTCCGCTCAGGATGCCATTCCCAATTCACAATTAACCGTTCACAATTCACCATTCACAATTCCCTATCCCCACCCCCATCCTTCGACTACAGGCTCACTCCGCTCCCCTTCAGGATGCCATTCACCATTCACAATTAACCATTCACCATTCACAATTCCCTATCCCTATCCCTATCCCTATCCCTATCCCTCATCCCCATCCCCCATGACCCTCCTCCAGGCAATTCTCCTCGGCATCGTGCAGGGCCTGACCGAATTTCTGCCGGTCTCCAGTTCCGGGCATCTGGTGCTGGTGCCCTATCTGTTCGGCTGGCAGATTCCGGCTGACCAGGCTTTCGTGTTCAACGTTTTGGTGCAGATCGGTACGCTGGTAGCCGTGTTCGTGTACTTTTGGGGCGATTTGTTCGAGATTGCCCGGACTTTCTTGGCCGCGCTGGCCCGCCGGCAGCCCGCGCATCCCGAGGCCAGAATGGGCTGGCTGATTCTGATCGCCACCATCCCGGCAGCTACCTTCGGCCTGGCTTTCAAAAGCGCGGTCGAGGCCGCTTTCCAGAGCGTGACGGCCACCGGCCTGTTTCTGCTGTTTACCGCCGGGCTGCTGGTCGCCGCGGAGCGAATCGGCAAACGCCAACGCAGCATGGCGCAGATGACCTGGCGGGACGCGCTGGTGGTGGGGCTGTTTCAGTTGCTGGCGCTCTTTCCGGGTGTCTCACGTTCGGGCAGCACCATCACCGGCGGCATGGCGCGGCATTTAGAACGCGGGGAGGCAGCCCGTTTCTCCTTCCTGATCGCGGTGCCGATCATGCTGGGGGCCGGGTTGAATTCCCTCGTGGATTTGTTTCGCTTGCCGGATGTCAGCGCGTTTCTGGCTCCGATGCTGGCCGGGTTCGTGGCCTCCGCGGTGGTGGGGTATCTCTCCATTCGCTGGCTGTTGGGGTTTCTGAAGCGGTCCCCCTTGTACGTGTTCGCCCTCTATGTGGGTGTGGTGGGGGGAGGCACGCTGGTGTCGGTGTTGATCTGAGGGGGGCTGGGGGAAGTCGTGGGCGCTGGCGAGACCTTTCGACGGATCACCCCACCTTCACGCCCCCGCGGGCAGGCTGCCATACAGGTACCAGTACACATCCCTCGGAAACGCGGGCGCGATTTCCGCTTCCCAGACGAACTCCCCCGGCGCCAAAACGGATTGCAAAAAGCGGTCCATTCGGTGGAGCAACTCTAATTCGGGGTCGGGTATCTCACGCGCTTCCTGTTGCAGCAGGTGCAACATAGCCCGGCGTTGTACCTCGTAAGGATAACGGTTGGCGTGTCCGCCGCGGTCTTTCCGGTATTCGTTGATGAAATTCGTCCAGAGAGTCAGACGTGAGCGAAATTCCTGCCGGGCTTTGTTCTCCCAGGCCGCCCGCCACCTGGTGCGGATAGCATCCATGCGTATTGCGAGCTGTTCGATGACGTGCGATTGCGCCGGGGGGATGCCGCTCGCCTGCCAGCCGCGTGCCCGTTCCCGCGCCAGCAGCAGCCATCCGAGCGTCATACGCGGGAAGGGAGCTTCCCCCTGCAAGGCACGGAGGCCAAGCGGCCAATAAATTTCATCCGAAAGCAGGTATTTCTCGAGTTCTGGTATCCCCGCTTGCAAAAATGTCCGATCATATTCCAGGGAGGGCATCCGAGGGGCCTACCGGGGAGAGTGGCTGCGCAATACTTCCCGAATGGTGCTCAACAACTTTTCTGGAGTGGCCGGTTTGGTGATGTATTTGACCGCGCCCAGTTCCAGCGCTCGCACCGCGTCGTCTATGCCGCTCAGCGCGGACAGGATGATGACCGGCGGGAGGGGATGGAGGATGATCTTGAGCGAGCGCAGCATGTCGTAGCCCGACCGGCCCGGCATCATCAAATCCAGGATGATGATGTCGTAGGGCTTATTGTTCTGGTTGGCCAGGTTGATGTAGTTCACCACCTCGTCCCAGGTCGAAGCAGTTGAGGTCTTATGTCCTGCTCGACGGAGCGAATAGGAGATCAGATCGAGCATGGCCGGATCGTCATCCACGACCAGAATGTTCGCACGAATTTTCATGGGCGCTCTCCTTTGATGGTTGAATTCTACCAGAAATCCCCGGAGTTAACACAACCGGGTCGGGCAAAAGCACCCACATGGCCGCTCCTGATCCCCAGCTCCCCCCAAAACGGCGCGCTGATCGGCAACTCACTTTACAGTACTTACGCAGTTGAGACCTCACAGGTCTACTACCACACGATGCAGGAAGATTTTACCCAAAACAGATTGCATCCGGGCGTCTCCATGCGCTTTGAGACCTGTGAGGTCTGGGTGCGACTTTTCAAGTGTGTAAGTCCTATCACTTTACAGAAGTCACGCAATTGGTGAACTCAAGCGCGGGTTTTGTGTCATTACGAACGCCTGTGTAAGCTCCACACCCCCCGTCATTCTGAGGGCACGCAGTGCCCGAAGAATCTGGCGGCGCAGCGACCGAAGAATCCGGGGCATAGCGACCGTCAGGGCGACCGGCCGGTCGCCCTGACCCCCAATAACCACGCCCCGAACAACCGTCCCCTGTCCCCGGTCGTCCGTCCAACATCTCCCCCACCATCGCCGAGATTCTTCGCTGTCGCTTGTATAAAATAGTGGCGGGCAGGGTGTCCCCGCGGTAAGATAGAGGGAAATCTTACCATTGGC
>JALUWE010000507.1 GCA_027019845.1 Anaerolineales bacterium
CCCTTCGGGGCCGCTCACCTGCCAGTTCTGGACGCTGAGGACGCGGCGGAAGCCATCGAAGACGCGCTCCAGTGAAGCGGGATCGTCCATATCGCCCTGCACCACTTCCGCGCCGAGGGCGGCCAGCGCCCGCGCTTTCTCGCTTTGGGGGTTGCGCGTCACGACGCGCACCTGCCAGCCGCGGCGCAGCATCTCGCGGGCTGTCGCCCCGCCGACGTTGCCGGTGGCACCGAAAATTAACACTCGTTTATCGCTCATGCTCATCTCCTGCTTTCGTTTGTGGGGGATAGACGGGCAGTGCCCTCGCTATACCCCGCTGATGTGGATGTTCAAGCCACCATGCCGAGCACGGCCAGCAGCATCAGCATGGTTTCCAGTTTCCCGCCGCGGCTCAGGGTGCTTTGCAGCGCGGCGATCTGCGCGGCCTGCTCCGGCGTGGGCGGCCCGCCCTGAGAGGCGATTTGCCGCCCCAGCGCGCCGAGTTTTTTGGAGGCCGGCTCCTGCATCAGCAACCCGACCAGCAGCGCGGCGAACCCGGCCAGCGCGCCCAGCGTGAGCGGCAGGCGCTCGGCGAACATCACCGCCGGGTCGAAGCCGCCGGAATGTGAGATGTACATCCCCAACCCGGAGAGAATGGTCAGCAGGCCGGTGGCGCTCATCGCCCGGTTGAGCGGCCCGCCTGCCAGTTTTTGCATAAATTTGCCGCCTTCCGGCCCCAGGGCGGCCACCGCCGGTTCGAGAATCAGGCCGATGAACAACGTGCTGCCCATCCAGAAGATGGCGGAGAGGATGTGAATCAGGCGCAAAATGAACATGGTTTATCCTTTCAAAACTTGTGACTATCATCTACTCAATCTCTGCGGGCTGCGCAACGAGCGTTCCAAAAGGGGGCTTTTATCCGAAGCCAGGCTGCCTCGGGTCTTGAGATGCCTGTAACGACTTTGTTGCGCGGCGGCGCTTCCGCAACTCCTGAACAATCAGGACAATGCTGAAAAAGCCGAAGAACAAGCCCAACACGCAGGGCGCGAACACACTCCCGGAGAAACCGGTCACCAACACCGCGTCGGAGGGGTCTTCCGGGTTGTAATAGACGGTAATGGGTTTGCCGGGCGCGTATTCGCCGCTATTGATGCCAGAACGCACCTCCGACGTGCTGTATCCAATGGTAGTGCTGGTATATTCCTGGCCGTTCACCGTGTAGCGATAGGCAATTCGCGGCACATAGACCGTTCTTTGTGTGCGAATACCGCTGCTGTTGGTCCACGTGCGGATTTCTTTGTCTACGCTGGCGGAGATGACCACACCTTGCGTAGTGGGCCAACCCGTGTTGTTCCCTGCATCCACAATCATGGATAGCCCCCAGCACATCATCCCTATTGCCACGAGCAGCATGATCGTAGCGAAGGGCAGGCCGGATTTCAGTTTTGGTGTTGCTTGCGTTTTCATCGCTTCTTCACTACTTCCTTGCACGGATGTTTTCCTTGCTTATTTTTCCATCGCCCGCGCCAGCAGGTAGCACCAGAGTGTCCACAGCAGCCAGCCGGCCCCGGCACCGGCGTGGGCTTCTCCCAGAGCGCGCTCAACAACCCGCTGAGGGCGTTGGTCAGGTCGGACAGGTGACAGTCACTTTCAAAGTGACTGTCACCTGTCTGTCACTGTCACCTGCCTGTCACCTGCTGCTCTCTACCGCGGGGATGGATTGCAGATAGAGGAAGATGGCGTTCAGGTCGTCGTCGGTCAGGTTGGCGTAGTCCTTCCAGGGCATGAAGGCCGGATCGATCTCGTGGCCGTGGGGGCTGACGCCGGTGCGGATGGTGGTGATGAAGTCTTCCGCGCTCCATTCGGCCAACTCGCCGCCGGGGGTCAGGTTAGGGGCGAGGGGCGCGTCGGGTATCGGGGGCCGCGCGCCGGAGAGCGCGGGGCCGTGGCACAGGCGGCAATCGCCGATGTTGACCAGGTATTCGCCGTATTCCGCGGTCGCGCCACGCGGGGGGGCTGGCGGGCGCGGGGCATCGTGCTCGATGCGGTTGGCGGCCAGGTCGAGCGCGCCCGCGGCGAGCAGGATGCGCCCCACCGGTTTGATGTTTCGTTGGCCGGGGTCGTTGTCCACCGGCGGCGCACTCTTGATGTAGGCAATCAGCGCGCCCAGGTCCTCATCGCTGAAGTACCAGAACGCCTGCGCGGGCATGATGATGAGCGGCCTGCCGTCGGGGGCGACGCCGTGACGGATGGCGCGCACAAAGTCCGCGTCCGTATACGTCCCGCCGATCCCGCCCTGGCCCGCGGTCAGGTTGCTGGCGGGGACGAAGCCGATGCCGGGGTCATCCATCACCACCCCGCCGGAGAGGTCTACGCCGTGGCAGCCGGCACAAACGATGGTGAAGAGGTACTCCCCGCGCGCAACCGCGGCGGCGTCATCGGGAATGGCGACGGCGGCGGGCTGCACCTCGTAGGTGGCGTTGAGTTTGGCGCTGCCGCGGGCGATCATCACCGCGGCGAAGACGACGAGCAGGGCGATCAGCCCTCCCAGCACAATCCCGATCCACTTCAAGATTTTTTTCATGGTGCAGCCTCCTCACAGTTCAGTTTGGCTTTACTGTACTGCCTGGTTGTCCCCTTGTCATGAGGCAAGCGTCCCAATCGAGGGAGGGACTTTCTGTCCCGGTGGACATAAAACAAGACCTCGCAGGCTCTGGAGAGCTGCGAGGTCTGGACAAACGCATTGGCGTCAGGTTGAAATCAGCCGGTTGCCGGGTTGTCCGCGGTTTCTTCGCCTGCGGGGAGGCGTGGTTCAATCTCCTGGGTTTCTTCCTGGCCGTTGGGGGAAAGTTGTTCGCCGGAGGCTTCGGCGGGCGGGGTTTCAGCCTCCTTCTCATCAGAGCGGTAGCCGTTGGCGCCCGAAGTTTCTTTGATGATGCGGACGACTTCTTTGCCGGAGAGGTCGCCATTGGCGAGCAGCGCCTGGGCAATGGCCTCGACCTCGGGCCAGTGTTCCCGCAGCAACCGTTGGGTTTTGGCTTCGGCGTCGATCCAAAAGCGTTTCATGTCCTCGCGGTAGATTTCTTCCGGGTTGGCGACCGGCGGGCCGAAATAGCCCTGCATCCCGAGAGCCATCAGGCCATAGCGCACCTGGTTGTAGTCCCCGCTGGTGCCGCTCCAGGCTTCTTTGAGGTGAATTTTGGTGGCCGCGTCCCCGGCCAGGCTGACCATGATGCTGCGCACGATGTAGTTGAGCGGATAGGCGTGAATTTCGAAGTTGGTGGCCGAGAGCACGTAGCCCAACGCGTTGGAGCGGCGGATGATGGTGGCGCGCACGATGCGGTGTTCGGGCATCAAATAGTATTTGGCCACCGCGTGCCCGGCTTCGTGGTAGGCCACCTGCTCGCGCTGGTCTTCTTCCATTTCCTCGATGGGGTTTTCCAACCCCATGGCCTGTTCCTGGAAGGCCAGATCGATGTCGCGCTGGCTGACGGTATCGCGGCCGTCGAAGATCGCCATGCGTACCGCGTCTTTGGTGATGGCGGCCATGATTTGGGCCGGGGTGTAGTTGGGCGTGTCGCCCACGATGGCTTCCACGTCCACGGAGTCGTCGTGTCTGATTTTGCTGAGGTAGTACTCGATGATGGCGCGGCGCCCGGCCCGGTCGGGGCGGTTGACCTCGATGGAGCGGTCGAAGCGTCCGGGGCGGGTCAACGCCGGGTCGAGGATGTCAGGCCGGTTGGTGGACCCCATGAAGAGCACGTGCCAGTCGCGCGGGGGCGGGGGTTTGCGCAGGATTTTGGTGTAGAACCAGGCTTTGAGCTTTTCGCCGCGTGTTTTCTCTTCGACGCCGTCCATTTCGTAGAGCAGACGGGTGAGCGCGCCGGTGCCGGCGCCCATGCCCCCGAACACACCGCGTCCCATCCCCATCGTGCCCTGGGTTTGCCCGCCCATCACGCCCCCGCGGGAGGCCCCCACCGAGTCGATCTCATCGATGTAGGCGATGCAGGCCCCGTATTCGCGCGCCAGTTTGCGCGCCTTGCGGATGAAGGCGATCATTTTGAGCACATCCACGCCCCAAAACATGGCGCGAAAGCCGGAACCTTCAATCGAGATGAAGGCCACGCCCGCTTCTCCGGCCATGGCCTTGGCCAGATAAGTCTTGCCCGTGCCGGGCGGGCCGTAGAGCAGCAATCCGGTCACGAACCGCCCGCCCATTTCCTGGAACTTCGAGCGGTCCGAGAGCAGGGAAATCCACTGGCGCACCAGTTTCAGCAGTTGGGGCTGGCCTTTATAGTCGTCGAACGTCAGTTGTTTGGGGTCGCCGGGTTTGATGATCTCAGTTTTGGTGCGCGCCATGAACCAGAACAACGCCACGAACTGGATGACGATGAAGGCGATGGCGAACAAGATGCGGAAGGCAAAACCCAGCGCGATCAGCACGCCATTGAGCACCGCGCGGTCGCTCAACGCCCAGGCAATGATCGTGATCAGCAAGACCCAAAACCAGGTGGCGCGCACAAACCGCCAGGCGCGGCGCAACGGATGGTTGCGTCTGGCAGCGATTTCGCTTTGTCTGGGTTTGGGCGGGCCTTGGTCGTCCGAACCCCCGAACTTCAGCCATCCTCCAGCGTTTTTTGGGTTGGATGCTTCCGTTGTCATGGCTTCACTCCTGCCGAAAAGTGTTCGCGGCTGGTTCGATAGGTGGTGTTACCAGTCTAACTGATACTGGCGAGGGAAGCAAGCGGGCAATTTGAAATCTTAACAAATTCTCATTGCGCCGTGTGGAGCGGTTCTCCCGCCGCATGAGCACGCCCCCCAGCACCACGGCGCAATGTCCGGATGTGCTTCGATTTCCGGCAAGGCTTCCACCGTGTCGAACCATTCGAGGCAAGACGAGGCAATCCGGCGTGTTATGTTCTCCGCCGCGCCGCCACCGCCTGCAAAAACCACCTCGGCGCGCGGGTCACCAGGCGGCCCTGCTGGTCGAACAAAGGTTTGCGCTGTTCGGGAGTCAGGGTACTGGCATCGAAACGGATCATCTTGCCGTGTTCGTGGCCTTCTACATCCCCCTCCCTGAGCTTGAAGCACTTGGGACACAGGTAAAAAATCAATCGGCGGGTCATCGGGCACACTCCTTTTTCTTCATTACAGTACTTACGCAGTTGAGACCTCACAGGTCTACTACCACACGATGCAGGAAGATTTTACTCAAAACAGATTGCATCCGGGCATCTCCATGCACTTTGAGACCTGTGAGGTCTGAGTGCGACTTTTCAAGTGCGTAAGTCCTGTTCATTATCGGCATCGGCGGATAGCAGATCGAAATTGTAGACGTCGGAGGCCCTGGAAAACGCATCCGGGTGCCGCAAACGCTTGCCATTCCAATAACGCCGGGCGCCCCATCACGGCGACTTCCGATGTCTGGTGCTATTCGGGATTTCGATCCACTCTGATTATACCAACTGCGTTTTCGTGAACGCGTGGGTAGTGGCCGAAGGGATGGCGGGGCAGTTTCGTTAATTCGTCACCTACTTATGCAGTGGTGAACTCAGGTGCGGGTTTTGTGTCATTACATGCGTAAGCGCTATCGGAATGCCACACGCCCCTCTTGCCATTCTGAGGGCACGCAGTGCCCGAAGAATCTCCCCCACCATTGCCGAGATTCTTCGCTGCCCGTCCCCGGCGTCCGTCCAACCACCTGGGCGCCACCAATAACCACGCTTGATGCGACCGTCGGGGCGACCGGCCGGTCGCCCCGACCTCTAATAACCACGCGCCGAACAACCGTCCCCCCTCCCCGGTCGTCCGTCTCCGTCTCCCTCGCCCCGTTGAGATTCTTCGTCCTCCTTCGGTAACATTCAGGACAAGCAACTCTTACGGAGATTCGCAAGTTTTTTGAGCACAGCTAACGAACCAATACGATGAAGCGGGTTTTTCCTACCGTGATCGCATCGCCAATATGCAATTCCATTTCCCTATCCACGCGCTTGCCATTTACGAACGTGCCATTGGTGCTGTCCAGGTCGCGGATGACATAACCATTCTCTCGATGTTCGATGATGGCATGGTAGCGAGAGGTCTGCGTATCTGGAATGTGAATATCGTTGTCGAGCGCCCTGCCCAGCCGGGTGGTCTCCCCCAACAGATAGCTTTTCCCTGTTTCCGGGCCATGTACAATGGATAGGCGTAATTGAAGCATGGCTTTCGTCTGGCCTCCTCGCAAAAACTGGCTGTCATCTCGTTCCGAACGAGACGATTGATCCTACCACAAGCGAAAGCGAGCGGTAATAGTGCCGGAGGGATATCGGCACTCATGGGGGTTCATTGTCCGGTCTGCGACGGGCACTGTGCCACCTCACGGGGGGATAGCACCTGTACGCGTGCCGCTTGCAGCAGGGTTTGCTCCTCGTAATAACACAACAAAGGGACGGAGACATGCCGGTCCCAGGCGTTGTTCTCCTCCCCAAACTCATCCGCCCGGCTCTGCAGGTTGACCCGCACCGGATCGGTCACGATCAGAGCGAAGCGGCGGTTCTCCAAATCCTCGCGAAAGCGTCCCAGATAATTGGGATTGCCCGCCATCGCCATTTCCATCAAAAACACCTTCTCATACTCCTCCACCAGCGGGACGCCCTCCACCATCCCAAACGTGAGCAGTTGCCGCTGAGAGATGAACAACACCTCCCCCCCCTGCGCGGCGGCCTGCTCCACCGTCTCTACCAGTGTTGCCAGCTCGGCCTGGGCATCCTGACGGTCGGGCAGGGCGCGGGGACCCCCGACGCTGATCGCAAATCCGACCGGCACCGCCACCGCCAGCGCCAGCGCGGCCCGCGGCACCCCGCCCAGGGCCGCCGCGCCCCCGGCCTCCTCCCCCTCCAGCTTCACCCGCCCGAAAAACACATACGCGCCCGCCACCATCAGCAGCGCGAGATAGCCGTCCATGTTGTGCAGGTTGCTGCCC